>DASTEX010000731.1:0-2024 GCA_035709185.1 Gemmatimonadales bacterium | reverse complement strand
GGACCGGGTGCTCACGAATCGCGAGGCGACCTGGAGCAGCAGCAACCCGGCGGTCGCGACGGTAGACGCAAGCGGACTGGTGACGGGAGTCACTCCGGGCGGGACCACGATTACGGCGGCCAGCGAGGGGAAACAGGGCGGCGCCAGTCTCACCGTGATCTCGGGGATCGATCTCGGCACCCTGGCCGGGGTGAATGGCATCTGCTTCAACGGCGTTCCGGACAGCTGCAACAGCAGCGCCCAGGACATCAACGCCAGCGGCCAGGCGGTCGGGTGGAGCAATGGCAGCGCCGCCCACCCCGGCTCCCCCCACGCCTTCCTCTGGCAGCCCAGCACTACCAACGGCACGACCGGTACTATGCACGACCTTGGCACCCTCGGGGGTAATGCCAGTTCGGCCCTTGGTATCAACGCCAGCGGCCAGGTGGCAGGGACGAGCAATGTCGTCTTCAATGGCAACGATCACGTCTTCCTCTGGACGCCGAACACTCCCAACGGGACGACCGGCACCATGATTGACCTGGGCCTGCCTGAGGGCAGCAACGCCCAGGGCATCAACGACTTTGGCCAGGTGACGGGCGTCAGCCTTGTTGGCGGCTGGTTTCAGGCTTGGATCTGGACCCCCAGCACGGCCAACGGCACCTCAGGGACGACGACGTGGCTGGGTACTCTGGGTGGCGGTGGGGCCGAGGCCCATGACGTGAACGCGTTCGGGCAGGTCGTGGGCACAAGCAATACCGCCAGCACAAGTCTTCACGGCTTTCTCTGGACGCCGGCTTCACCGAACGGGACGGTGGGCTCGATGATTGATCTCGGGACCCTGGGCGGGTCCGGCTCGGTCACCGGCTATGGCATCAATGCCGGCGGCCAGGTGGCGGGGGAGGTCTATGGCACCACTTCGGATCCGTGGGGCCCCTCTCACACCTTCCTGTGGACGCCTGCCGCTCCGAATGGAACCTCGGGCACGATGACCGATCTCGGGACCATGGGAGGGGGCTTCTCCGGCGGATTCGGACTCAGCGCCAGCGGCCGGGTGGTAGGGTATCGGGCCCTGACGTCGACGTGTCCTTGTGTTCCCTTCCTCTGGACGCCGGCCGTCCCCAATGGCACCTCGGGGACCGTTACCGATTTCGATACGCTGGGCGGGTCTTACGCGGTGGCCAACGGCCTCAATGCCTTCCACGCGGTGGGCTATAGTGAGAGGCCCAGCCCGTTTGGGACCCGCGCGACGCTATGGACTATCCCCTGAGCGGAAACGAATGGCTCAGTCGAGCCGGGCGCCTCTGATGAGGATCACTCCGGCCCAGTAGAACGGGTGCGCAGTAGCGGGTTGCCGGCGCAGCGCCAGTTTGGCGCTGCGCAAGGCGGCTCCCGGCTGGTTCCCCCCGGCCAGTGCACGGTGGAACTCGCCCATCAAGTCCGCTGATGCGGGACCAATGGGCCACTGGGTAGCGACGACGGCCTGCGCACCTCCCGCCAGGAACGCTCGCGCCAGCCCCATGAGACCCTCGCCCTGATAGAGACGCCCCGACAGGGTCTCGCAGGCGCTGAGCACCGCGAGGCGCGTGGGCCGCCGATCCTGCGCGATTTCCTCGAGGTGAAAGAAACCGTCGGCCAGGCTGTCGGCACCGAGTCGCAGGTGGGAGGCCAGCGGCTCGCGGTCATCCGCCTCGGCGTGGGTCGCGAAGTGCAGGATGGTGTATTTGCCGGTGGCTTTGCGGACCGCCGTCTCGCTCGCGTCGACCCCCTCCAGCACCGTGACCAGTCCCGCCGGCCACGCGGCCCGGATCGCCGCCACCTCGGCCGCGCCGCCCGGAGCGTCCCGGTTGACGGCGAGCACCCGGTTCGGTCCTGCGGCGCCGATCACCGGAGGACCACGGTCCCTCGACGAAAGAAACTGGGCGGTTGGAAGGATCTCGATCTGGAAGCGGTCTACCACGTAGCGAGCGGTGGCATACGTCGCCGGGTTCGCCGGATCGACCGGCGATTCGACCAGCGCGTCGAACGGGACCAGATGGAGCGGG
>DASTEX010000730.1:0-4763 GCA_035709185.1 Gemmatimonadales bacterium | reverse complement strand
GGTCCGGGTGGCGCGAAGCAGCGGCAGCAGTCCGCCGATGATCGCCGCCAGCGTGGTGAGACCCACCGTCAGCAGGAGCAGCCGCCAGTCCGGACCCACGATGTCCCAGGACGTGTCGGGCAGCAGGGTTGAACGGAGAACCTGTCCCCCCCACTTCGCGATCATCAGACCAACGGCAGCGCCGGCGATCGCCATCACCAGGCTCTCGGCCAGCAGCATGCGGAGCAGTCGCTGGCGGGAGACCCCGATCGCCAGCCGGAGCGCGATTTCACCCCGCCGGCGGAAGCCGCGGGCCAGGACCAGGTTGGCCACGTTGGCACAGGCGATCAGGAGGACCACGCCGGCTACGCCGAACAGCCAGGCCGCCACCTGCCCCTCCGATCCCACACTGGCACCAGGAGTACGGGCGGCGATCAGCGATCCCAGATAGGGAACGGCCAGCCGTTCATACCGGCGGTTCTCCTCGTGTCCACCCTGGTAGGCCCGCCTGGCGTCCTCGGCTGCCAGGGTCTCGTTCACCCCCGGCTTCAGGCGAACGAAGGCATTGAACATCTGGTAGCCGCGATTGGTCGCCCACTCGTCACCGAACTCGTATCGGGCTACCGAATACACCGGTACCCAGACATCGATCGGATTCAGATTCACCCCGGTGAACCCGCGGGGGGCCACGCCGATGACCTCGAAGATTCGCCCGTTGAGCCGCACTGGTTCGCCCAGAATGTCGCGCCGTCCACCAAAGGCGGAGCGCCAGAACTCGTAGCTCAGCACCATGACCGGCGTGCCGTCCGGCGGCCGGTCCTCGGTTTCGTCGAAGAACCGGCCGAGGTGCGGGCGAGTGCCCAGCATGGAGAAGTACTGCCCCGAAGCCAGCACGGCCCGGACGGGACGGGCTTCGGCTCCCAGGCCGAGCGACATGTTCTGTTCCGTCTGCGCCGCAACCTGGAGATAGGAGGAAGTCTGGTCCCGCATATCCAGAAATGCCGCGAAGGAGATCGCGTCCCACGGGTCACTCAAGCCGCTCTGGAGCATCCGGGCCACGGTGATCCGCCGGATCTGATCCGCATGCGGAACTTGTTCTGGCGGACGCAACAGCAGCCGGTCCACGATGCTGAACATCGTGGCGTTGGCCCCGATGGCGAGCCCCAGCGTGAGGATGACCACCGCGGCGAAGCCGGGCGCGCGCCGAAGACCCCGCAGCGCGTACGCCAGATCCTGCCAGATGCCCTCGACTCGTTCACGCCACTGCCACCGGCGCCTGGTACCCTCGTCCATCTCCCGCAGTCCTTTCCGCAAACGTTCGACATCCCCGAGCCGGCGGCGGGCCTCTTCCCGCGCTTCGGATTCAGGCCAGCCTTCGGCCTTCAGCTGATCCGAGGTTTCCTCAAGATGAAACCGGATTTCCGCTTCGATATCCTGCGAGGCGGAGGGCTCTCGACCCGCCAGCCGGAACAGCGGGAGCAGCCGCATCAGCTGATCTGTTCCAGCAGCCGGATCGCTTCCCGCTGGGTCTGGAGCACCCGGAACATGGCAGAAGCGTACGCGGTCCATCGCGCGGTGTCGCGCTGGAGGGCTTCCCGCCCCGCCGACGTCAGCTCGTAGTACTTGGCCTTGCGGTTCTTCTCGGTGATGGCCCAGCTGGCTCGCAGCAATCCGCGCCGTTCCAGCCGGTGGAGCGAGGTGTAGAGCGCACCTTCCTCGATGCGGAGGTCATCCTGGGTGACCTGCCGGATCCACTGCCCGATCCCGAAGCCATGCTGGGGACCGGTACTCACGGCCCGCATGACCAGGAGATCGAGGGTTCCGCGGATCAGGTCGAGATCGGCACCGGCCATGCTATTCCCCTGAAAAGCTCACCTGAGAATCTGAGGGCAAGGGCAAACCTAAGCAATAGGGCTTGCTTCATCACACAAAGTTCTTTAATGTTTGGTATGCTTGGCACTGACGTGCGCTTGATCTTCGTGGCCGCCCTGGCCCTGGGAGTGCTGGGCGATCTCCTGTTCCGGACCCCGGTCTGGGGTCTCAACCTCACGCTGTGGATTGGCGCGCTCGCACTGGGCCGGCACGCCCTGACCAGCGACCGGATCCGGGAACCGCGATGGCCCTGGCTGGCCGCGGTGTTCTTTGCGGCCATGTGGCTCTTCCGCGATTCCGAGATGCTGCTCGCGGTCGATCTCCTGGCACTGCTCGGCTTGCTGAGCCTGCCGCTGGTGGTCCGGGCAGGGCAGGGACTCCTTCCCTCCGGTGCGGCGGAAATCATCGCCGGCCCCTTCCGGAGCGTATGGCACGCGGGGATCGGCGCCGGCGGCGCGCTGCTCGCCTGGAATCCCTTGCCGGCAGTCACCCGCTCCGGCTTCCAGCGGTCCGGCGCCATCGGATTGGGCCTGGTGTTTGCCGTTCCACTGGTGCTGATCTTCGGAGCCCTTTTCGCTTCGGCCGATCCCGTCTTCGCCAAGGCGGTCGAGTCGATCATGCAGCTGGACCTGATCCCGGCGCTCCAGCATGTCGTCGTCATTGGCCTGTTGTCGTGGGCCGTGGCCGGGTATCTCTGGGGTGTAGTGGGCACCGGACCGGGACGGCCGGTCCCGCTGCCCGCCATGCGCCTTGGATTCATGCCGGTGGCGGTGCCGCTGGCGGCGACCGGCGGTCTCTTCCTCCTGTTCATTGCGGCCCAGGCCGGCACGCTCTTCGGCGGCGAAGCCTTCATCCGCTCGCAGGCGGGTCTCTCCATCGCCGATTATGCGCGGCGTGGATTCTTCCAGATGCTGCTGGCCTCCGCGCTGTCACTTCCGCTGGTATATGTCGCAGCGTTCGTCGCGGGCACGCTGACCCCCCGACAGTTTCGCCTCCTCCGGATCGGCCTGGGCGCCCAGCTGGCTCTCACCAGCCTGGTCCTGGCCTCGGCGCTCTGGCGGCTCGGATTGTACGTCCGGATGTACGGTCTGACCGAGGACCGGCTCTACGGGCTCACGTTCCTGGGATGGCTGGGTGCCACGATCGCGGTCTTCGGCGTGACGGTGCTCAGGGGGCGGCCGCGGGGCGCGGCGACGGCAACAGTGATCGCTGCGACGCTCTCGCTCGCGGCCCTCAACCTGGTGAATCCCGAGGCCTTCATTGCCCGCTACAACCTGAGTCACGAGAAGCGGGGAGGACCGGACACGATTCACCTCGTCAGGATGGGCGGCGACGCGGTACCGGTGCTGGTGACGTGGCTCGACCGGCTGCCGGGAGCCGACCGTTGCGAGCTTACGGCTCAACTGATCGATCGCTACGGCGACCGCGAGGGTGACTGGCGGGGATGGAACCTTGCCCGGCAGCGGGCCCGCGCGGCGGTAGCCGGCCTGCGGCGGTGTTCCGCGGTCAGCGGTCAGGCAGCAGCTGTCAGCGGTCAGGGATCGGCTATCAGCGATCAGCCATCAGCTGTCGGCAGTGGGGAGAGCAACAGCAGTAGGCCGTGAGAGTAATCAGAAAGGGCGGAAACGATCCGCCCTTTCCGACTCTTCCGACCCATCCGACCCTTCCGACTCCGCCACCGACTCAGGTGCCAGTCTTGAACCCCGCCGTCGCCTCCACCCTCCCCCACTTGAACACCAGCGCGCCTTCCGGCCTCACCTCGATGGTGAACTGCTCCGTCGCGGGCGCATCGGTCCGGGTGCGCAGGGCGACGCGCCCCAGGTCCCGGGCGGGATCGCGCTCGAGTCCGCTCATGCCGGTCTGGCGGTTGAAGATCAGCGTCCAGCGGCCGGGATCTGCCTGGATGAAGATGCTGTAGGTCCCGGGAAGCAGCGTGAGGCCGTCGAAGATCAGGGGACGGTCGGTGGTGATGGTCGAGGCATCGTTCGCCCCGGTGCGCCACACCTGGCCCGGCGCCACCAGCATATCGAGGGGACGGCCCCGCAGCGACGGACGGCCGTATTCCAGCCTGAGCTGCGCCCCGCCGGCGGTGGCGGTCGTGGTGTCGCGGGGCGACAAGGGACCGAGCCCTCTACCCGCGGCGTCACGGGCCGCGAATTCGGCCTGCAGCTTTTCCAGATCCACCCACGCCAGGCGCTCGACGGTGGTACCGCCCTCGACGGTGAGCGACGTCAGACGACCGCGGGCATCGAGGCGCGCCTCGATTGGCTGATCGAACTGGCTGAGAAAGGCGAAGCGGCCTGGCGCGAGCCGCCGGACGGTGGTGGGCCGGACGGCATTGCCCGCCAGCACGTCGACCACCACGCTGTCCCGGTTGGCCGCCTGGGCCTTGCGCGCCACCAGTTCCCAGGGAAGCCAGAACGCACCGGCCAGCGGAATGGTGCCCGACACTGGCGGCGCCTGCTCCTGGATCTCGCGGTCAACCGGTCCCCCGCCCCACCGGGCCACCGAGCCGTCGGAGGCAAGCGTCAGCACCAGCCGGCGAACCGTGGTCCGCGGACTCCGGGTGACGATGGTGGCTTCATAGCGGTCGCCCTGCCTGACGTAGCGCTCGATGCCGAGCGTATCCGTACCCAGGCGAATCACGAAGGCGGCGCTGTCGCCGGCCGACTGGGCCCAGGCGGGCGGGGCTGCGACGATGGCCAGCAGGAGAGTGGTCATATAGTGCCGCATGGAAAACCCTCACAGGAATGAAGTCGATCGGAGTCCGGTGAGCCGGCCGGGAGTCCCGTTCCCGTCAGCGGCATGAACAATAGCTCATTCCGATTTCCCGGTCCTTTCACCAGGGCCAGCATACCGTGGCCCCAACGGGCGTGGGGCGGGCCCATTTCGGACCGAATGATCCGGAGGTC
>DASTEX010000729.1:0-6829 GCA_035709185.1 Gemmatimonadales bacterium | reverse complement strand
CAGCACCGAGGAGGCCGAAGCCTCCGAATTTGCCGGTCTGGTCGATCGGTATCGCAAGCGGGTCATTCGCACCCAGCGCTACGCGACCATGACCAGTCCCGTCACCGAGGTGTTCGCCGGCCTGGTGCTTATTCTGGTGATCTGGGCTGCGACGGTTCCCGACATCGTGGGCGCACCGCTCGGGCCGGAGGCCACCATCGTCTTTCTGCTCGCGGCACTCAAGACCATGTCGCCGCTCAAGGCGCTGACGCAGTTCCCCACCCATTGGGCCACGGCCGCGGCCAGCGCCGATCGCGTGTTCCGGCTGCTCGACCTGCCCGCGGTCGAGTCCGATCCCCCCGGGGTTGGCACCGCGCGCTTTGCCCGGGACATTGAATTCGACCGGGTCTCCTTCCGTTACGGGTCGGATGCTGATCTGGTACTGGATGAGGTGAGCTTCATCGTGCCCCGGGGGCAGGTGGTGGCGCTGGTGGGACCGTCCGGGGCGGGGAAGACCACGCTGGTCGAGCTCCTCCCCCGGTTCTGGGACCCGATCGGGGGAGAGATCCGCCTCGATGGCGTGCCGTTGCGGCAACTTTCCCGCAAGTCGGTCCGGGCGCTGATGGCCGTAGTCGGGCAGGATACCGTGCTGCTCAACGACACCGTCCACGCCAACATCGCCTATGGCATGCCGGACGCGACCCGGAAGCAGGTGATGGCTGCTGCCGAAGCGGCCAACGCGTCGGAGTTCATCAGCCGGCTTCCCCAAGGGTATGAAACCCTGCTGGGTGAACGGGGCGCCCGGCTGTCCGGGGGCCAGCGACAGCGGGTCGCGATTGCGCGGGCCCTCCTGCGCGACGCACCCATTCTGATTCTCGACGAAGCAACCAGCGCGCTCGATACCGAATCCGAGCGGCTGGTGCAGCAGGCGATCGACCGGCTGATGCGGGACCGGACCGTGCTGGTGATCGCCCACCGGCTGGCGACCGTGCGGCACGCCGACCAGATCCTGGTGCTCGATAACGGCCGGATCGTGGAGCGGGGCACGCACGACGCGCTGATCGGCGCCAACGGCCAGTATCGCCGGCTGCACGATCTCCAGTTTCTCGGTCTCGCGGAAATGGCGGCCTCATGACTCGGCCTTCGGTAGTGCTGGTAGCGCCCATCGATGACGGCAGATATGCCCACGGGGCGCAGCGCGGACGGGCGATCGAGCGCCTGGGATGCGATCTCACCACGGTCAACGTGATCGAGCGGCGGGGCCCGTTCTCCCTCTTCCGATCCCGCGACCTGCGGCACCGGCTGGAGCAGGCCATCGTGACCGCCCGGCCCGATCTGGTGCTGGTCGTGGGCGTGCCCGAGCTGGATCTCTCGATGGTCGAATCGCTCAAGCGTCGCGGAGGACGCTGGGTCAACTGGTTTCCCGATGACATGCGCACCGTCACCTCGGCGGCGGAGCTGGCCGGCCCCTTCGATGCGATCTACGCCGCCGGCAGTGACGTCGCCGCGCGGCTGGCCGAGCTGCTCGGGCGCGAGGTGCGGTTGCTGCCGCTCGCCTGCGACCCGTCGATCTACCGGCCCCAGAAGGCCCGCGATCAGCAGTACCGGGCCAACGTGGTGTTCTGCGGTTCCGCCTCGCTCCGGCGCGAGAGCCTGCTGCAGCACGTGGTCGAGTTCGGCCTCGCCATCTGGGGAGATGGCTGGCGTTCCACCGGCCTCAAGGACTATTGCCGGGGCGAGGCCACCAGGACCGAGGACTTCGTGCGGGCCTATTCCGGCGCCACCGTGGCGCTCAACATCCACCACACCGCCGAGTTGTCGCGGACGCCGGAGGCGTACTGCAACCAGCGGTGTTTCGAGTTGGGCGCCCTCGGCGTGCTCCAGGTGGTGGACCGCCGGACCGACCTGGAGCAGTGGTTCTCGATCAACGACGAAGTGCTGGTCTTCGATGACGCGCTTCGGCTCCGGCGGATCGTGGAGGATGCCCTCCAGGATCTGACCGCGGTCGAGCGCATCGCGTCCGCCGGGCGGGAGCGGGTCCTGGCCGAACACACGTACATGCACCGCCTGCGTGAGCTGCTCCGCAACGAGCTGTCATGGGAGGCGGGAGGATCCGGGCCCGCCGGGGCCGCGGGTGAGGTGGAGCAGTCCGCCAGCTGAGGGAAGATCACTCTGACTGCAGAGTGCAGATTGCAGATTGCAGAGTGCAGAAGTGTTGCGATGGATCCCGCCGACAGAAGCTCGCGACGCACACTCTGCGCTCACTTCTGCATTCTGCAATCTGCAATCTGCAGTCTGCAGTCTGCTCGTCCTACCTCCTCCGATCATCCCTGATGGCGCGGTATATCGCGAGGTACGATTCGGCCATCACCCGGTAGTGGAACAGCCGCTCGACCCGTTCCCGGCAGGCGTCGGGATCGCAGCGCTCCACTCGCGGGATCAGCTCGATCAGTTCGTCCAGGGTATCGCCTAACGCACCGGTGTCGGGGCTCACGATCTCCGGGAGCGCTCCCCGGCGGGTGCCGAGCACGGGGGTCCCGCTGGCGAGCGCTTCGATCGTGGTCAGGCCGAACGGCTCGTCCCACTGCACCGGACACCAGAGCAGCCGCGCGCCGGCCAGCTCCTCCGCCTTGCGGGCGCCGTCCACGCTGCCGGCAAAGCGGACCCAACGGCTCACCACCGGCCGCCAGCCTCCCGCCACCACCAGCTTGCGACGGGCCCGGCGGGCCCCCTCCACCGCCCACTGCCAGCCCTTGACCGAATGCAGCCGGCCCAGGAACAGGTCGTAGTCGCCCTTCACTCGTCGGAACTCGAGCTCCGAAGGATCCAGGCCGTTGTGGACGAACCGGCGGAGCCCATGCCGGCCGGCGTGATCGGCGCTCAGGCCAATGGTGTTAGGCGCAAACGCCCGCGGCGTTCTCGCATTTCCGTGGAGGGTCCAGACCCAGGGGACACCGGGGTCGGTGATTTCCTGGTGGGCGTGCACTACGTCGACCCCCGCCGGGAGATGCGGCCGCGGGTCGAAGCCCGCCCGGCTCGCCGGGCGGGGATCGATCGGGATGTGACGGGCCCAGCTGACCCTCGTGCCCGGTGCCGAAAGCAGGGTGACCGCATGCCCCAGCTCGGCCAGCCCGCGCCCCAGCCATGCTACCACGCGCTCGGTCCCGCCATAGCCTTTCACCGGCAGGCGGGCATGGTGCAGCAGTGCAACGTTCATGCACCGAAATTAGGCGGATTTAATTGTATCTTCATCATGCTCCTGCCATTTTTCATTGCCCCCTGATGGTTGGTTGCTGGTAAACCGAAAACGAGGACCGAGATGAAACCATTGCGTGTGTTGGGTTACGCCGCGATTGCCGGCCTGCTGCTGTCGTCAACTGCGGCCGCACAGCGCCCGGCGACGAAGTTTGGCCTTCTGGGTGGCGTGAGCTTCGCCACGCTGAGTGGCGACGACGTGGATGATGCCAGCTCCACGACGACGTTCTTCGGAGGCGGGTTTGCGGAAATCGGCCTGTCCGGGAATCTCGCCTTCCGGCCCGAGTTGCTGTATTCCCGCAAGGGTGCCGAGGACGAGACCGATGTTCTGGAGCTCAAGGTCGACTACATCGAGGTTCCGCTGTTGCTGCAGCTGCGCGTCCCCCCGACCAGCGAGTCTCGCTGGGCGCTGAGCCCGCATTTCTATGTCGGGCCCGCCATCGCGTTCAAGATCAATTGCGAAGGCTCTTCGGGCGGCTTCGATGCCGACTGCGATGAGCTCTTCGACGAGACCAAGAGCGTGGATTTCAGCGGCCTCGCCGGTGCCGGACTCAGCTTCGGCCAGCTCCAGGTCGGTGTGAGGTATGTCTACGGCTTCACCAAGCCATTTGAAGACGACGGCGTTTCGATTGAGGCCAAGCACCGCGTCTTCTCGGCCTACCTCGGCTGGAGCTTCTGAGCTTCGCTGAGCCGGTGATTTGTCGGTAGATTGAGGGTCGGCGGTTACGTCGACCCTCAAATTTTTCCCCTTTTCCATGCGCACCGTGGCCATACCAGTCTCGGGGTTCACCATTGTCCGCAATGCGGTGCTGCTCGATTTCCCGGTCATCGAGAGCATCCGTTCCATCCTTCCCCTGTGTGACGAAGTCGTCGTCAACGTCGGCCGGTCGGACGACGAAACGCTCGACCTGGTCCGCTCGATCGGCGATTCCCGGATTCGCATTCTCGAAACCGAGTGGGACTTCAGCCAGCGGGAGCGCCTGCTTGCCACCGAGACCCGGCGCGCCATGCGCGCCTGCCGGCATCCCTGGGGCGTCTGCATCCAGGCCGACGAAGTGCTCCACGAGGCGGGCGTGCCGGAGCTGGCGCGCGCCATTGGAGCCGCAGACGGCGATTCCCGGGTCGAGGGCCTCCTGGTGCGCTACCGCCACTTCTTCGGCGATCCCTTCAGTGAGGCGGTGAACCGGCGCTGGTACCGCCGGGAGGTGCGGGCGGTCCGGCTCGACCCGCGACTGGACATTCATCCGTTCCGCGATGCCCAGGGATTCCGGGTCGGTCCGAACCAACGGAAAATCCGGGCCCGGCTCACTGCCGCCGAGATGTACCACTACGGCTGGACCCGGTCCGCGGCGGCGCTGCGGGGCCGGAAGAAGGAAGACCGGAAGCTCTATACCGCGTTTCATGAACCCGGAGCCGGCGAGCCGCTGCTGCAGTGGTTCCCCGGCATCCGGCCGTTCACCGGAGAGCACCCGAGGGTGGTGCGAGACTGGGTGGACCGGCACCGGGTCGACCCCGACCGCACCGTCTCGCCGCCCCGGTTTTCCTGGCGGCACCTCCGGTTCTACCTCTCGGATGGGATCGAGCGCCTGACCGGCGCGCGGGTCTTCGAGTTCCGTAACTACCGCCTGGTCTGAAGGCGTGCGGCCCCGTTCCGTAGCGCTCCTGATTTCCGCTCCGGCCTGGAGGGGATCGGGAGCCAGCTTCGGGAAGATCGCGGCCGGACTGGAGCGGGCCGGCCATCGTGCGCTGCTGATTACCGGCGCCGCCGAAGTCGCGGCGCGTTTGCGCGAGCTGCGACTTCCGGTGGAGCAACTGGTCCTGCCCCGAACCGGCTGGAAGGAAGTGAACGCTCTACGCCAGGCCCTCGGCCGATTCGGTGCGGAGATCGTGCTGGCCGATACGCCACGGGACCTGCGCCTGGCCGCCGCCAATGCACTGCTCCGGCGGAGATCCCTGGTGTTCCGCTACAACCTGAGCGGGCGCGATCTCCCGGCGGACCCGCTCAGCCGCCTGTTCTGGTCCCGGATCACCGCCGTCGTCTTCCAGAGTGAATACGCCCGCGACCGGGCGTACCGGACCTCTCCCTGGCTTCGGCACATACCGGCCCACCTGATTGGCAACGGCTATGACGGGGAAGTCCATCGACCTGATCCCGATGCGGCCGATCGGGCCCGGCGCCGGCTCTCCCTTCCGCCCGAGCGGCTGGTGGTGCTGAGTGGTGCAGCTCTCTACTTCGCCAAGGGCTATGCCGTGGCCCTGCATGCCCTGGCCCGGATCGCCGACCGCCGCGACCTCACATACGTGATCTGCGGCGCGGGTCCCGAGCAGGCCGCCATCGAAGCCCTGGCCCGCCAGCTGCTGGTCCCGGCGATCTTCCCCGGCCAGCTTTCCCCCGCTGAATTCCGGGATGCACTCCAGGCGGCCGATGTGGTGCTCCATGCCGCGCCGGGTGAGCTGTTCCCCAACCTGGTGGGGGAGGCAATGGCGTCGGCTCGTGCGGTGGTGGGGGTTGATTCCGGCGCCACGCCCGAGGTGGTAGGCCGCGATGGCCGGGCCGGCTGCCTGGTGCCGCCCGACGATCCGGGCGCGCTGGCCGATGCGCTCGAACGCCTGCTGGCGGACCGGGAGTTGAGGGCGTCGATGGGACGCGAAGCCCGCGGCCGGATCCTCGAGCAATTTCCCTTGCGGCAAATGGAAGACGCCTACGTCAGCCTCTGCGAGTCCCTCCCATGAAGATTCCGCTCTCCATTGTGGCGCCGGCCCGGAACGAAGCTGAACGGATCGCGGCCTTCGTCCGGGCCCATGACTGGGCCGCCGAGATCATTGTGGCCGACAACGGCTCGACCGACGATACCGCGGCGATCGCGGCCGGGGCCGGCGCGCGGGTGATCGACTGCCGCGGCCTGACTATCGCGGCGGCGCGGAATGCCGGCGCCGACGCCGCCTCGCAGGAATGGATCTTCGCGCTCGACACCGACGAGGTGGTGACGGCGGAGCTGCGAGAGGAATTGCCGCTGGTGCTCCAGCAGCCGCTCGCGAGTGCCTACGAGGTCCGCCGCCGCAACTTCTACCTCGGGCGGGAACAGCGCCGGGGCCGGTGGGGCAAGGACTGGATCGCCCGCCTCTACCGCAAGGGCCTGAAGTACGACGAGGCGAAGGTCCACGAGAAGCTGGTGGTGATCGAGAGCCTGGGAACGCTGGCCGGGCAGATCGATCACGCGCCCTACCGGGATCTGTCACATCACCTGGCCAAGATGGACCGGTATGCGCGCTGGGGCGCGGAGGAGCTCTACCGCCGGGGCCGCCGTGCCACCGTCGCCGACCTGGTGCTGCGCCCGGTGTGGCGGTTCGTGAAGGCGTACGTTATCGGGGGATCGATGCTGGATGGGCGGTTCGGCCTGGTGACGGCGATGCTGGGCGCGCAGACGGCATTTCTGAAGGACGCGCATTTGTGGGCAATCGAATTCCGGGGAACTGAATGAAGTGCCGGGTGCCGGGTGCCGAGTGCCGGGGACCGGGTGCCGTGCTGAGTGCCTCGTTCGGCGTTCGATCCTCACGTTTCCGCACCAAGTCACGCTGCCCTTAGCACGGCACA
>DASTEX010000728.1:0-6163 GCA_035709185.1 Gemmatimonadales bacterium | reverse complement strand
GGCGGGCGGTGAGAGCCGCCTGTTCCGGCGTTCGCTGCTGATCCTGGCATTTCTGTCCGCCAGCCCGCCTGCCCGCCTGCCCGCCCAGAACCAGGCTCCAGGAAAGGCCACCTACGACAAGTGGTGCGCCGGATGCCACGGCGAGACCGGCGCCGGCGACGGGGAGGCGGCGGCCTACATGCTGCCCCGCCCGCGCGACTTCACCAAAGGCACCTATCAGATCCGCTCCACCGCCAGCGGCTCCCTTCCGACCGACGCCGATCTCCGGCACGTGATCGACGAGGGCATGCCGGGCACCGCCATGCCCGGCTGGAAGGCCAAGCTGAGCGAGCGGGAGCGGAACGACCTGGTCGCCTACCTCAAGACCTTCTCCCGGTTCTTCGAAACTACCCAGCCGGAAGAGATCAGCCTGGGCAAGGGTGCGGGAACGAGCGACGCGACCATCGCGGACGGACGGGAAGCCTGGCGCAAGCTCGAGTGCTTCAAATGCCACGGCGAGGGCGGCCGGGGCGACGGCACCTCGGCCCCAACCCTGACCGACGACCTCGACTTCCCGATCCGGGCCGCCGATCTGACCGAGCCCTGGACCTTCAACGGCGGGAACACCGTCGAACAGATCTACGCCCGGCTCCGGACCGGGCTCGACGGCACGCCGATGCCCTCCTTCAGCGACGCGATCGAATCGAACGTCATCACCGACGAGCAGCTCTGGCACGTGGCCCAGTACGTCCGGAGCCTGTCGCCCGAAAAGCCGCCGGTGGTGCGCGAAGTGATCCGGGCCCACCGGGCGGACAGTCTGCCGTCGGCTCCCTCCGACAGCGCCTGGAACGAGGTCGAAGCCTTCTACATCCCACTGGTGGGCCAGATCATCAAGGCGCCCCGGTGGTTCACCAACAGCATCGACGGGATCTGGGTCCGCGCCATGCACGACGGCCAGCAGCTCGCCATCCGGGTTTCCTGGAGCGATCCCTCGAAGAGCCCCGATCCCGGCTGGCAGGAGTGGGTCGACCGGATGAGCGCCACGGTCTTTCGCGATGACTCCACCGCTCTGGCAAACGGGTCCGACTGGCTCGCACTCCAGTTCCCGGAGAAGCTGCCGGATGATGCAGAACGCCCCTATTTCCTGGGGGGAAGTGCCCGACGTCCGGTCTATCTCTGGCGCTGGAGCAGCGAACCCGATAGGGTGCAGGAAGGCTCGCAAAAGGGCCTGGGTCAGTTCTCCCCCGGGTCCACTTCGCAGGTGATCCATGCGGCGCGCTTCCATCAGGGCGAATGGCAGGTGCAGTTCAACCGCAGCCTGGTTCCGTCGGACACCGGCTCCGCGCCGGCGTTCCGGACGGGCACGGCCATTCCGATTGCCTTCTACGCGGCCGACGGCTCCAACGGAGAAGACGTGCTCCGGGGAGCGGTCAGCGCCTGGTACGCCATCTATCTCGATGTCCCGACTCCCGGTCGGGTGTATGTCCAGCCGATCGTCGCGGTGCTCCTCACCGCGGGGCTCGGTCTTTTCGTCATCATTCGCGCCCAACGGCGTGAACGGCGGGCCGTGAACTTTCAGGCGGAGGAACCATGAAGCCACTGATGGTTGTTGCATGCGGGGGACTGCTTCTCGTGGGTTGCGGCGGCGGACAGCAGAGTGGGGGCTCGCAGAGTGAAGGCGGCACTCCGCCTCCGGCGCCGGCGGCGGCACCGGCCGGTTCCGGCACCATTACGGGATCGATCAAGTTCACCGGCACGGCGCCCACCAACCCGCCGATCGACATGAGCGAGGAAGCGGCCTGCAAGGATAAACACCAGGGCGGGGTCACCGATCCCCAGGTCGTGGTGACCAACGGCAACCTGGCCAACGTGTTCGTCTACGTGAAGAGCGGCCTGCCTGCCACGGCCACGTTCACCGCTCCGAGCGAGGCGGTGGTGATCGATCAGGACGGCTGCCTGTATCACCCCCGGGTCCTGGGGATCATGGTGGGCCAGCCGCTCGAGATCCGGAACAGCGATCCGGTGCTGCACAACATCAAGGCCGTTCCCACGGCCAACCGGGGCTTCAACATCAGCCAGCCGACCGAGGGCATGAAGACCACCCGGACGTTCAACACGCCCGAAGTCATGGTCCCTCTGGAGTGCAACGTGCACGGCTGGATGAACGCCTGGGTGGGTGTCATGAGCCATCCATACTTCGCGGTGTCGGGCGAAGACGGCAGCTTCACCATCAAGGGCCTGCCGGCCGGGACCTATGAGATCGAGGCCTGGCACGAGCGGCTCGGCACCCAGACCATGAGCGTGACGGTGACGGATGGCGGCTCCGCCACCGCCGATTTCACTTTCGCGCCCAAGACCATCTGAGGAGGCACGATGGACTGGCTGCTCCCTCCCGCGGCATCGACCTTCGCGGGCAGCATTGACCGGATCTATTACGCGATCCTGATCATCACCGGCATCGCCTTCGTGCTGGTCGAGGCCGGCCTGATCTGGTTCCTGTTCAAGTACCGGGCCCGCCCGGGGCGGGTGGCACACTACACCCACGGGAGCCTCAAGGCCGAAGTGATCTGGACCGCCATCCCGGCGGTGACCGTGCTCATTCTCGGCATCGTGAGCGGCCGGCTCTGGTCCGCGATCAAGGGCCAGGAGAGCGTGCCGGAGAACGCCATTCCCATCGGCATCGACGCGAAGCAATTCGAATGGAACGTGAAGTACCCCGGCGCCGACGGGCAGCTCGGCACGGGAGATGACTTCACCATCCGGAACCAGATCCACGTGCCGGTGAACCGGCCGGTGGTGGCCACGCTCAGCTCGGAGGACGTGATCCATTCGTTCAACGTCCACGCCTTCCGGGTGAAGCAGGACGCGGTCCCCGGGATGCACATCCGGGTCTGGTTCGAAGCGACCAAGCCGGGCGAGTACGAGCTGGCCTGCGCCGAGCTCTGCGGCCTGGGGCATTACAAGATGCGGGCGGTAGTCACCGTCCACACCGAGGAGTCGTACCAGCAGTGGCTGGGTGAACGCTCCCGATCCGTGGCCCTCCGGTAGGACGACACTATGACGACGATCGCGGCGACCACACACGGTGAGAGCGCGGCCCACGCGCACGCGGACGACCGGTCTTTCATCCGCAAGTACATCTTCTCGACCGATCACAAGATCATCGGGATCCAGTTCCTGATCATGAGCCTGTTCTTCCTGCTCGTGGGCGGGACCCTGGCGATGGTGATCCGATGGCAGATGGGATACCCCAACCAGGCGATGCCGGGCGGCGGGGTGCTGCCGGAGACCATGGCCCCCGGCGGGGTGGTGCTCCCGGAGTTCTACACCTCCCTGGTCACCATGCACGGCACCTTCATGGTGTTCTTCGCCATCATGCCGCTGCTGGTGGGCGTGTTCGGGAACTACCTGATCCCGCTCAAGATCGGCGCGCCCGACATGGCCTTCCCCCGGCTCAACATGGCGTCGTTCTGGATCGCGGTGCCCGCCGGCCTGCTGATGCTGGCCGGGTTCTTCGTCGAGGGCGGACACGCCGCGGCGGGATGGACCGGCTACGCGCCGCTCAGCGCCAACCCCGAGTACACCGGCGTCACCCTGGGCCAGCAGATCTGGTGTGTGAGCCTGATCATCCTGGGACTCTCATCCATCCTGGGCGCGGTCAACTACATCTCGACCGTGATCAACCTGCGGGCGCCGGGGATGACCTGGTTCCGGCTGCCGCTCAGCATCTGGGCCCTGTTCATCACGGCCATCCTGGTGCTGCTCGCGATCCCGATCCTCTCCGGCGCCCTGATCATGCTGCTGTTCGATCAGACGCTGGGCACCACCTTCTTCCTGCCGGCCCAGGGCGGCCAGCCCCTGCTGTGGCAGAACCTGTTCTGGTTCTTCGGCCATCCCGAGGTGTACATCCTGATCCTGACGGCGATGGGATTCGTCTCCGATATCCTGGCCAACGGGGCCCGCAAGCCCATCTTCGGCTACCACTCGATGGTGTACGCCATCATCGCCATCGGGTTCCTCGGCTGGATCGTGTGGGGCCACCACATGTTCCAGAGCGGGATGAACCCGGCGCTGGGCACCTCGTTCATGGTGGCCACCATGTTCATCGCGGTGCCGTCGGCCATCAAGACCTTCAACTGGATGGGGACGCTCTGGCGGGGCAACATCCGGTTCACGGTGCCGGTGATGCACGCCATCGCGTTCGTCGCGATGTTCGTGATCGGCGGGCTGAGCGGGGTGTTCATGGCCTCCACCCCGGTGGACATCTTCCTGCACGATACCTACTTCATCGTGGCCCACATCCATTACGTGCTGTTCGGCGGCAGCCTCTTCGCCCTCTTCGCCGCCATCACGTTCTGGTACCCCAAGATGTTCGGGAAGATGATGAACCCCGGGCTGGGGAAGGTTCACTTCTGGCTCACGTTCATCTTCTACAACATGACCTTCTTCCCCATGCATCAGCTGGGGCTCCAGGGCCACATGCGCCGGATCTACGACCCGACCATCTACCAGTTTCTGGAGCACCTCGGCGGGCTCAACCGGTTCATCACCATCTCCGCGTTCCTGCTCTTCGCGGCGCAGCTCATTTTCGTGGTCAACTTCATCGGCAGCTGGTTCCGGGGTAAGAAGGCCAGCGACAACCCGTGGGAGGACACCGGGCTCGAGTGGACCACCTCCTCGCCGCCGCCCCACGGGAACTGGGCCCACACGCCGACGGTGTATCACCCGCCGTACGAATTCAGCAATCCGATCGTGAAGGAGGATTACCTGCCCCAGTCACAGCCGATCGAGCCGGTGACGCCGAGCATGCCGCCCGCGCGCGAGCCCGCCACGGCCAGGGAGGTGACGCCATGAGCCACGCGGCCGCGACCCTGCCCCAGGGCGATGCCATGGCTGCCCCGGCGAACGTCGAGCCGGGATCGGGGGTGTATCACGAAAAACTGGGGATGTGGATCTTCCTGCTCTCGGAGGTGATGTTCTTCACGGCGCTGATCGGCGCCTACATCATCCTGCGCTTTTCCCGTCCCGACGCCTGGGGCACGCCGGGTGAGGTGCTGAACATCCCGGTAACCGCGGTCAACACCTTCATCCTGATCTGCAGCAGCGTGACCATGGTGAAGGCCTACGCGGCCGCGGCCGACGGGCACCAGAAGGCGCTGCGGCTCTGGCTGCTGGCCACGGTCCTGATCGGCGCCACTTTCGTGGGGGTGCAGGTCTTCGAGTACAATCAGCTGATCCACCACGGTTTCCTGCCCAGCTCGGGCCTGTACGGTTCCACCTTCTACACCATGACCGGTTTCCACGGCTTCCACGTCACCATGGGCGTGCTCTGCATGATCTTCGTCACGGTCAAGGCGTTCATGGGCAAGTACTCGGTGGCCGATCACCGGGGAGTCGAGGTCATCGGACTGTACTGGCACTTCGTGGACCTGGTCTGGATCATCCTGTTCACCATCGTCTACCTCATCTGAGCCGAGGCGATCCATGACATCCGTCGGACACACGCGGGCCCATCCCAACTACATCGGGGTGTTTCTCGGCCTGGCCGTTCTCACGGCGGTCGAGCTGGGGGTGGCGTTCCTGCCGTGGAGCAAGACCACCATCATCCTGCTCCTGCTGCTGCTCGCGGTGTGGAAGGCGCTGATGGTGGCCCTCTACTTCATGCACCTCCGGTTCGAAACCAACCGGATCCGGATCCTGGCGATCGCGCCCCTGCCGCTGGCGGTGATCCTGGTGGTGGCGGTCATTCAGGAATTCCGCTAACCCATGCCTGATGCTGCCGCGCCCCGGTGGAGCGACTTCCTCGAGCTCACCAAGCCCCGCATCGTGGCGCTGGTGCTGGTGACCGTGGGGGCGGCCTTCTACCTGGGCGCCTCGGGTAGCCTGCCGTGGGGGCTCCTGGCCCACACCCTCTTCGGCACCGCCCTGGTCGCCGCCGGGACCAACGGGCTCAACCAGGTGATCGAAGGCAAGGTCGATGCCCTGATGCGTCGCACCCGACATCGCCCCATCCCGGCCGGACGGCTGGCCGTGCTCCCGGCGGCGGTCTTTGCTTCGGCGTTAGGCGCGGCCGGCGTGGCGTGGCTGGCGGTGCGGGTGAATCCCATGGCCGGCCTCCTGGCCGCGTTGACGCTCTTCTCCTATGCGTTCATCTATACCCCGCTCAAGCGGCGCACCACCCTCG
>DASTEX010000727.1:0-2937 GCA_035709185.1 Gemmatimonadales bacterium | reverse complement strand
TCGCCTGGGAATACAGTACGGGGGAGGCGGGTTCCTCGTTCCGGCAGGAGGTTTCCCTGGAGGCGACTCCGCTGGTCTTTCGGGGGGTCATGTATCTCAGCACGCCTCTGGGCCGGGTGATTGCGCTCGATTCCGAGACCGGCGCCGAGCGCTGGGTGACCGATCTCGAGGTAAAGCCGCTCGGTTTCGGCGACTTCACCACCCGGGGGGTGAGTCTCTGGGCCGACCCGCGAGGGCGGCCGGGGGCGCCCTGCGCGCTGCGGGTGATCGTTGCCACCGTGGATGCCCGGCTCCATGCGCTCGATGCGTCGAACGGCCGCCGCTGCGCCGGCTTTGCGGATGGCGGCAGCGTGAACCTCCGGAACGGACTGCGTAACCCGCCGTTCGAAACCGAGGAGTATGAAGTCACCTCGCCCCCCGCGATCGTGAACGGCCTCATCGTGGTCGGCTCGGGTGTGGCCGACAACAACCGGACCGATGCGGCCAGCGGGGAGGTGCGCGCCTTCGATGCCCGCACCGGGCGGTTGCGCTGGAGCTGGGATCCGGTGCCGCAGGATTCGAGCGACCCGGCCTGGCGGACCTGGACCACTCCCGCCGCGCACCGGACGGGCGCGGCCAATGCCTGGTCGGTCATCGCGGTCGATTCGATCCGGGGCCTGGTCTTCATTCCGACCGGCAGCGCCAGCCCCGACTACTTCGGGGGCGAGCGGCCCGGCGAGAACCGCTATGCCAATTCGCTGGTGGCGCTCGACGCCCGAACCGGACGGGTGGTGTGGCACTTCCAGACCGTGCACCATGATCTCTGGGACTACGACAACGCCTCGCCACCGGCGCTCACCACCGTTACCCGGAGCGGACGCCGGGTGCCGGTCGTACTCCTGGCCACCAAGACCGGCCAGCTGTTCGTCCTGGACCGGCGTACCGGTGCACCGGTCTTCCCGGTGGAGGAGCGCCCGGTTCCGGCCAGCACCGTGGCGGGCGAACAGGCCTGGCCGACCCAGCCGTTCAGCGCCATCGGTCCGCTCAGTCCTCAGGCGCTGACCGCGGAGGATGCCTGGGGCCCCACCCCGGCCGACCAATCCGCCTGCCGGGCGAAGCTGTCCACCCTGCGCAACGAGGGCATGTTCACTCCGCCCAGTCTCGAAGGAACCCTGGTGGTGCCTTCCAACATCGGCGGGGCGCACTGGGGCGGCGTCGCGGTGGATCCAGTCCGGCAGATCGCGGTCATCCCGGTGAACCGGATCGCGGCGGCGGTCCAGCTGATTCCCCGGGACGAGTACCGGCGTCGGCGCGCGGAGCCGGGATACCGCCTGGCCGGCTCCCAGTACACCGACATGCGGGGCACGCCGTACGTCATGCGCCGGGAGCTCCTGCTGGGCCCGTCGGGCGCGCCCTGCTCGCCGCCTCCGTTCGGCGCGCTGGTGGCCGTGGATCTCGCCACCGGCGCCCGGAAATGGGAAGTGCCGCTCGGCTGGTTTGCGCCCGACGCCCCGCCGGAAACCCGCGCCTGGGGCAGCCCGAACCTCGGCGGCCCCATCGTTACCGCCGGCGGGCTGGTGTTCATCGCCGCCACCCTGGATCAGCGGATTCGGGCCTTCGATATCGAGACCGGGGCGGAGCTGTGGAGCGCCCGGCTGCCCGCGGGCGGCAAGGCCACGCCGATGACGTTCCGGGGGAGGAAAGGAACTCAGTATCTCGTGATCGCGGCGGGCGGGGACGGGGGGCGGTTCGGCAAAAGCGACCGGGTGGTCGCTTTTGCCGTCGACGCAAAGACGGAACGACGCAACGACGCAAAGTAGGCCGTCTACTGACCACCACTTTGCGTCTTTGCGTCCTTGCGTCCTTGCGTCATCTGTTAAACCAGAAATTCACCTTCACCAGGAAGATGTTGTCCGAATCCGCCGCGAACAGCGCATCGGCGTCGCGGGCCAGCGCGAAGTCGCCGATGAACTGTCCGAAGTGGCTGCTCGACCGGGTCCAGACCAGAAAGAGGGTCGAGCCGGGACGGTATTCCCAGCGGAGCACGGCATTGCCGCGCAGGGAACGGAGGTTGAAGTCGGGGTTCGACTGGGTGAGCACCGCCGCCGGCCCGGCGCCGTCCGGATCGATGGCGTAGCTCTCCACGTCGCCCTGGGCGTTGCGGGTCTCCGTCACCGTGCCCACATCCTCGCCGAACACCCGGATCGCCTGGCCCCGGGGGGCGACGAATTCCTTGAACCGGGAAAAGTGCACACTCGAGATGAAGGGCTGGGCGAACAGCTCGAAGGTCAGCGTCGGGCTGAACGTCATGTTCATCCGGGTATCGAAGCCGACCGTCTTCTGCCTGAGATCGGCAAAGAGGTAGCGCTTGCCGTAGAAGGCGGTCGCCGTGGGATCGTCGAAGGTATTGACGTACTGGCGGGCGCCCCGGCTGAAGTTGTAGCTCGGCTGGAACGAGAGCGAGATGTTCGAGGCGGCGCGGAGGTTCACCCCCGCGAACAGCCCATAACTCGTGTAGCCCTCGTCGGTGCGGCTCATGTTGGACTGCAGGTTGAAATTGATCCGCTTGCGCGAATCGGTCGACACGAAGACCGAGTAGAACATGTTGCCCGGGCGGCCCACCACCGGACCGCCCCGGGTGGCGCGGTCGTCGTAGGTGTCGGTGCGCCGGATCACGAAGGCGTTCAGGTTCCAGTAGTTCAGCAGCTGCCCGAAGGCCCCGGTGTGGAACTGGGTGTCGGTGCGGTCGCCGTCGAAGTTGTATTCCCGCTGGCTGCCGACAATGATGAAATAGTTGCGGTACCAGGTGGTCGGCCGGGACAGGGAGAGCGCCAGGTTCCCGTTCATCCAGAAGTAGTCGGCCCGGGTATTGACGGCGAGGTCGTTGGCTTCGAAGCCGGGGGTCCGCCAGTTGACCGCGGTCTCGAACAGCCACTTCCCGGCATCCTTGGCGAGCCG
>DASTEX010000726.1:0-2762 GCA_035709185.1 Gemmatimonadales bacterium | reverse complement strand
CCGGGGAGGGTCAGGGTGGCATCGAACAGGGCCAGCGTCCCCAGGGTAAAGAGGATGTAGAGCACCAGCGCGCCGATCGCGAGCGCTCCCGCCATCCGGTAGTACGCCACCATCACCAGCACCACGAACACGGTGCCGATGATGCCGGCGATGACCCCGGAACGAATGGCGTCCGCGCCGAGGGTGCCGCTGATCTGCCGCTCCTCCACGATCTTGAGCGGGACCGGAAGGGCGCCGGCCTTGAGCGTGAGCGCCAGGTCCTGCGCCTCGGTCAGGGTCCGATTGCCCAGCGTGATCTGTCCCCGCCGGTCGATCCGGCTCTGGATCACCGGCGGCTGGCCCTGGACCAGGCCGTCGAGCAGGATGGCCATGAAATCGTTGACGTGCCGGGCGGTCTCGGCGCCGAAGCGCCGGGCGCCGGCCCGGTCGAGCTCGAACACCACGATGGGGCTGTTGGTCAGCGGATCGAGCTGGGCCTGGGCATCGACCAGGCTGGTCCCGGTGATGATGGGCCGGTCTTCCAGCACGTAGAGCAGCCGGTAGCTCTCCACTCCCACGCTCACCGCCTGGTTCATCCAGTGGAGCGAGATGTTGCGGGGGAGCACCGACCGGACCTGCGGAATGTTCAGCAGGCTGTCCACCCGGGTCCAGGCGGCGTCCGGCACCATGTACGCGCCGGGCATGGGGGTAACGGTCCCGCCCGCGGCCGGCTGGACCAGGTTGGCCAGGATGCCCGGGCCGGTGTCTTCGGCCTGGGCCGAGTCGGTTTTCGCCGCCGAGTCGCCTAACAGCTGGGCCACCGCCGAGGGGGCGCGGCCCGGCCCGGTGCCCCGGACGCCCAGACCGCGCAACACCCGGTCGATCGCGGGAATGGCCTTCTCGAAGGCGCCGGTCTTGTCGGTGATCCGGAATTCGAGGAACGCGGCCCGCTGCACGATCTGCTTGGCGCGGCCGGGATTATCGATCCCGGCCAGCTCCACCACGATCCGGTCGGAGCCGGATTGCTGGACCAGCGGCTCCTCCACCCCGAATTCGTCGATCCGCTTCCGGAGCACGGTCAGGGCCAGCTGGATGTCGCGGGCCTTGTCGGCCGACACCCGCTTGGATTCGTCCAGCTCGAGCGCCAGGTGCATGCCCCCCTGGAGATCGAGCCCCCGCTTGAGCGGGACCCGGGTGATGGTCGTGTCCCGCATGACGCCGCCCGCGCCCCGGACCCGGAGGGTCACCTCGCGCGGGAAGAGGTAGAAGATCGCCAGCGCCACCATGGCGGCGATCACGATGAGTCGGTTGCGGATCGACTGCATGTAGTCCTCAGCTGTCGGCTGTCAGCTATCGGCTGTCAGTTCATCGGTTAGATACGGCTAACGGCTAACGGCTAACGCGTTCAGGGCCCTTTCGCGATCCTTCGCCAGCTGCTGTCTGAGGGCGTCCAGCGACTCGAACCGCTGGACGTCCCGGAGCCGGGCCACCCACTCCAGCTTGACCCACTGCCCGTACAGGTCGCCCTCGAAATCGAAGAGGTGCGCCTCGAGGGTCCGGGTCATGTCCCCTACGGTGGGACGGGGGCCCTGATTCATCATCCCGCCGGTCCGTCCCCCGGGCCACTCCACCCGCACCGCATAGACCCCGTCGGGCGGGAGCACCTTCCGGGGCGGCACCGGGAGGTTGATGGTCGGCACCCCGATGCTCCGGCCCCGCTGCACGCCGCTCATGACCACGCCGGAGATGGAGACGGGCCTGCCTAACAGCCGGGCCGCGAGCTCCAGGTTGCCGTGCGCCACCGCGGTCCGGATCCGGCTGCTGGAGATGATGCCCGCCGCCGCATCCCGCACCGGCGGCACCACGTCCACCGCGAAGCCCAGCTCTTCGCCCAGGCGCCGCAGCATCCCCACGTCCCCCTGCCGGCCCCGGCCGAACCCGTGATCCTCACCGATCACCAGCTCGCGCATGGCGAACCGCTCGAACAGCACCGTCCGGACGAACTGCTCCGGCTCCATGGCCCGGAGCCGGTCGTCGAACCGGAGGATCGCGGCGTAGTTCAGCTCGGTCTGCGCCAGGATCTCGCGCCGCTCCATCGCCGTAGTCAGCAGCGGCGGTGCCGCCGGCGGATTCACCACCTCCATCGGGTGGGGCTCGAACGTGACCAGCACGCTCACCCGCCCCGAGGCCCGGGCCCGGGCCGAGATTTCCCGGAGCACCGCCAGGTGTCCGGTGTGCACCCCGTCGAACGAACCGACGGTCACGACGCTCCCGGCCGGCGGAAACGGCAGTCCGGCCGTCATGCCGGCTCCAGCACCACGCGCGGCTGCCAGCCCGCGCTCACCGGTTCCGCCACGGCAATCAGGCGCCCGTCGTGCACCAGCGCCGCGTCCGGTCCCGCCGGCCCCGCGGCCGGAATCACCCGGCCCTGTCCGGCCGCGCGAGCCCCTGCGGCGTCGAGCTCTACCCGGGGGAGGTCGGGCACCAGCCGGAGCGGGGGGAGCAGCGGCGTCAGGGCCGTGAGCGCATCGGGCGGGATCGCGTCCCCGACCCGGAACGGCCCGATCCATTCGCGCCGCAGCGCGCGGCAATGCGCCACCGTTCCCAGAGCGGCTCCCAGGTCGCGGGCCAGCGCGCGAACGTAGGTGCCGGCCGATACTTCCGCGCGGAACCGGACGACCGGCGGCTCCCAGGCCAGCAGCTCGATCCGGTGCACCGTCACGTCCCGCGCCGGGAGGTCGACCGCCTGCCCCGCCCGCGCCAGCCGGTATCCCCGCTGCCCC
>DASTEX010000725.1:0-7846 GCA_035709185.1 Gemmatimonadales bacterium | reverse complement strand
TCCCGGGTGTCCGGTACCGTCGAGGTGTTCCTGACCGCCGGCCCCGAACGGATGGCACTGGTGCCGGGCCGCCCGACCGATGTCTACGCCTACAACGGGCAGGTCCCCGGCCCCACCCTGGAGGTGTACGAGGGCGACCGGGTCATCGTGCACTTCCAGAACAACCTGCCGGAAGAGACCACGGTGCACTGGCATGGCCTGCACATCCCGTTTTCGATGGACGGGAGTCCGTTCCATCCGGTGCCTCCCGGCGGGAAGCACGATTACATCCTGACGATCGACCCCGGCTCGGCCGGGACGTACTGGTACCATCCGCACCCGGCGCACATCACCGGCCGCCAGGTGGCGAAGGGCTTGTATGGTGCGATCATCGTCCGTTCGCGCCACGATCCGCTGCCCGAAACCATCGCGGAAAAGGTGCTGATCCTCTCCGACAATCGTTTCCTGCCCGACGGCTCGATCGACATCCCTGAGCTCGAGACGATGCAGGGTCGCATTGATTTCGAGAACGGCCGGGAAGGCGATGTCATGTTCGTCAACGGGCGGATCCTGCCCACCATCGAAATCCGGACCGGGGAAGTGCAGCGGTGGCGGATCATCAACGCCTCGGCGGCACGGGTCTACCGTCTGGCACTCCCCGGGCACGGCTTCCTTCACGTGGGGAGCGACGGGGGACTGTTCGAGCGGCCGGTAGCGGTGAGCGAGATTACCCTCGCTGCCGCCGAGCGGGTCGAGCTGCTGGTCCGCGGCACCGGCAAACCGGGTGAACGGGTGGTGCTGCAGTCATTGCCGTACGATCGTTATATCCCGCAGACCCGGCCCCGCGACTGGAATCAGCCCCGGGATCTCCTGGCCGTTCAGTACCGGAACGAGCCGGCCAGAACTTCGGTAGCAATTCCTGCCACGTTACGCCCGGTCCCGGCCCTCGATACCATGCAGGCAAGCGCGACCCGGGTCATGGCACTCACCCAGGGTTTCATCAACAGCCGGCAGATGGACATGAGTCGGGTGGACGTGAGCACCAGGCTGGGCGCCACCGAGATCTGGGAGATCGAAAACCTGGTGGGGATGGACCATCCCTTCCACCTGCACGGCTTCCAGTTCCAGGTGATCGATCGCAATGGCGTGCCGGAGCCGTTCCGGCAATGGAAGGACACGATTAATGTGCCGAAGCACGAGTCGGTCCGGTTCATCGTGCGGTACGCCGATTATGCGGGCAAGTGGATGTTCCATTGCCACATCCTGACCCATGAAGAGAACGGGATGATGGGCATTCTCGAGATCAAATGACCCTGGAGATGACCCCCATGTCGATGACCAGGATTTCGCGCTGGACCAGGCTGGGACTCCCCGTCCTGGTATTTCTCACCGGGTCTCTGCTGGTTGCCTTCACTGGCGACGCCCGGGAGTCGGGTGTTCCGGAGGTGACGGACGAAGCCATCCTGCGGGGCCGGGTCCTGGTCACGACCCATGCCTGCAGCGGCTGCCATTCGGGGATCCTCGATCCGGGAGTCGAAGGCTATCTCACCGGAGCCCGATCGAAGGCGGAGGAGTTCGTCATCAACGGATTCACCACCCGCCCGGCCAACCTGACTCCGGACCCGGAGACCGGCCTGGGACGGTACTCCGATCGCCAGATTTTCAACGCGCTCCGGTATGGGCTCAAGCCAAAGGAGGCTCCGGATACGGAGATCACTTCGGGAGTGCCGGGGCAGGGCAACTTTCCGGCAAAGCCGAAATACCTCGCCCCTCCGATGATCTGGCCGGCTTTCCGGCATCTCACGGATCGGGAGCTCTGGGACATCGTGGCCTATCTCAAGCACGGCGTGAAGCCGGTGAAGCACGAGGTGGCCCCGAGTGAAAACCCGGACGATTTCTGGGTGAGCTACTACGCTGACTGGAACGGGGCGTATCCGCTGCCTCCATTCCCCACCGCGCAGGAGGTGGCTGCCGCCGCGGGCGACGAGCAGGTACTGCGGGGCCGCCTGCTGGTCGTCAATCACGGATGTGGCGGGTGTCACAAGACCGGCGACGACAAGATCGAGGCCGAAGGCTGGCTGGCGGGCGCTCGCAGCCCGATGGACACGTTCCAGATCGGCCCGTTCATTACCCGGGCGCGAAACCTCACACCCGACAACCTCACCGGGCTCGGTCGGTTCACCGAACGGCAGATCTTCAACTCGCTCCGTTACGGACTCCGGCCGGGAGAAACTCCCGACGTGGAGATCACCTCGACCGTACCGGGGCAGGGCAACTTCCCGGCGAATCCGAAGTATCTCGCCCCACCCATGCCCTGGCCGGCGTGGCGCCATATGACCGACCAGCAGCTGTGGGACATCGCGGCGTATCTCAAGCGCGGGCTCAAGCCGGTCCGTAACCGGGTCCAGGACAGCGACGGGCCGCCGGACTTCTGGGCCAGCGGATACACCGAAGAACTGATAGGGCGCTATACCGCGCCGCCGTTCCCGACGGCGAATGAGCGGGCCACTCCTTGAGGACTTAGGACTTGGGACTTAGGACTTAGTGTCCAGGCACGCACAGAGTGCCCGGGGGGGAGTCGGGACTAAGTCCTAAGTCCTAAGTCCTTCAGCGAGCGGGAGGCAATCGTGAACCGGATGACACGTGGTATCTGCGTGTTGTTGGTGGCAGGATGCGGGGGTCAGGCCGCGCAGGACCAGCAGGCCGCGGCAGGAGGCGAGACACCGGCGGCGGCGCGGGTCTCGGCCTGTGAGGTTCTCCCGATGGCGGAGGTGGCATCCGTCATCGGAACCGCCGTACAGCGGACCGAGCCGCACGAAGTGGTGGATCCGTCAGACAATAGTCCCAATCCCCGGTACATGACCTCGTGCACCTACATCTCCGAGCGGGGTCAGGGCCTCATGACCAACACGCTAACGCTACGGCGATCACCCGAGACCCGGGACCCGGCCACGGCACTCAACCAGTACGTCGAGGGAGTCCGCCGGGAGGTGGGGGAGTACAGTCTGGAGCCCGTGGCCGAGTTGTCGCCCGGAGCGGGGTGGCACGCGGAGACAACCACCCTGTATGTCTATCGCCCGGGTTGGATGATCTCGATGGCGATGGACCGGAACGCCCCATCCCCACTGGACGGCGCGAAACAGCTCACCGCCAAAGCGCTGGAGAAGTTGCCCGGCGCCTGATCAGAACTGCCGTCTCGGACGCGCCGGGCCAGGAACGCGGGGTCGGGACCTGTGGGTTGATCCCGGCCCGGCGGCCACGCATACTCCCTGCCTCACTCTCGACCGGAGTATCCATGCGCGGGCTCTTCCTCTCGGCCGGTCTCTTCGGGTACACCATCACAGCCGTGGCCCAGGATCCCGGGCAGTCGCCGGTCCCGTTCGACCAGAAGAAGGGCGGAACCGAGAACGTTCGGGTCCTGCGACACCTGGAGAACCATCCGGGGAACTGGAAAGCGGCCGACGTGGAGCTGGAGCAGGAGCCGGGCCGTCCCTACGTGTATGTCTCGGGGTTCGTGAACTACACTACTCAGATCTACGACATCACCAACCCGTCGAGCCCGAGGCTCCTCTATACCTGGCGGATCCAGGATCCGGAGCTCCATCGAGGCATCGGGGCGATGGACGGGAAATACTTCAAGATCGACGGCCGGTATTACTACGCGCAGTCGTTGCAGTTCCAGCAGGGAACGCCGGACGAAGACCTCGGCGCGGTGATCCTCGACGTGACCGGGCTGCCCGATGCGAGCAAGGTGAAGGAGGTGGCCCGCATCCGGTATCCGGGGTCGCCGGGCGGCTTCCACAATACCTTCGCCTACAAACATTCCAGCGGCCGCGCCCTCTACTTCGCCACGGTGAATGCCCAGAAGGCACTGGTGTATGACCTCGACAAAGTGGTCAAGGGCGGCGACCCCTCCACCTGGCTCATCGGGGAAGTCCCGAACCCGACTCCGATGAAGCAGCTCGGCGCCGGCGGCTATCACGACTTCTACATCGGGTACGATCCCGCCAGCGGGCAGGACAAGTTCTACGGCGCCGGGCTGGGCGGCTACTCGGTGTGGGACGTCACCGCGCCTGAAACACCGAAGCAGCTCTTCACCATCACCAGCCTGGGCCTCGACCTGGCCCACACCTTCACCCCCGGCCCCGACGGGCGTTATGCGGTGACCGAGACGGAGTATCAGTACAGCCCGCTCCGGATCTGGGACCTCGAGCCGGGCCAGTCAGGCAAGACCGAGAACATCGACCAGCCCATCAGCGCCTGGGCCGCGGACTGGCGGGCGCTCTCGCACAATCACGAGGTGCGCTGGCCTTATGTGTTCGTCTCGGCCTACGAGGACGGGCTCCAGATCTTCAGCCTGGAAGACCCGAAGAACCCCAGGACGCTGGGTCGTTACTTCACCTGCAATTGCCAGCACGAAAAGGGCTTCGGTGGCTCGCCCGAGAACGGCTGGGAAGGTGAAGGCAGCGTGATGCAGGGAGCGTTCGGGGTGGACGTGCGGAACTACGACGGGCTGGTGGTCATCAGTGACATGCGCACCGGCCTCTGGACCTTCAAATTCGACGGGTTCAATGGCTGGAACGGCCGCGAGCACGGCGTGCCGAACATCTCGAGCGTACAGGACTGGGACCGCGGTCCCACGGCCACGCGGCCGATTCCATAACGAGGTCTCGTGGTACGAAGCATCCTGGTGGCCGGCGGGCTGCTGATCGCGGCCGCCGGCCCGTTTGATATCCCGCTCCGCAGTACGTCGACCGCGCCCCAGGCGCGCGGCACGGCCCGGCTGGTGTACGCCGCGTCGCCCTTCGGCGTGGCGGTGACCGCCGATGGCAGAAGCAGCTACGATGTGCGGCTGGAGCTCTCCGGACTGCCGGAGCCGTCGAGCCTGGGCGACTACACGGCGTACGTGGCCTGGATCACGACCACCAACCTGGGCCAGTGGCACCGGCTCGGCACGGTGCGGAACGGGACCACCACGGTGGGACGGGCGGAGCTCAACAAGTTCCTGCTGGTAATTACCGCCGAATCCGACTCGCTGGCGACCAAGCGGGCCGGCCCGACCATTCTGCATGGCCCCTCACCCAGCACCTGGCTTCAGTCGCTGCTGAGCCATCCGCTGTTCCGCGGGATTCCACCGGGATGACAAGGAAGATCTGAACAGGGCGTGAGGGAGGAGCACGAATGCAGAGTGAATACTGCATAGTGAATAGTGCATATTGGATGCGAAGCTGGCCTGCCTCGCAGGTGCCAGCCCCGCAACACCTCTGCAGCATGCACCCTACAGATTGCACTATAAACTCGGGTTCCTTCCTTCGACTTATTTCGATCTTCCTCAGGGTGATGACGGGACTGATGACGATTCCGCCGGCCGCCAGTCTGGCCCAGCGGCCGTCCGACACCTCGCACCGCCATCACCGGGAGCATGCGATGCCCATCCCCATGCCGAAGGGGATGATCATGCTGCCGGGACTGGTAGGCCTTCGTCCGCCGGTGACGCCGTTTCTTCCCGGCAGCAGGATAGACCTCAGCACGCTGCCGGAGTCTCGCCCCAGCGTGGTGACCCGGCTCAAGGACGGCGACACCCTCGACCTCACCGCAATGCTGGTGCGGCGGAAGCTCCGGGGCAAGGCGTTCGCGATGTACGGCTTCAACGGCCAGACGCCGGGACCGCTGATCCGGGTGCCGCGCAACGCCTCGATCACGGTGCGGTTTCACAACCGGATCGACCTGCCGAGCACGGTGCACTGGCACGGTGTGCGGCTGGAGAACCGGTTCGACGGGGTGCCGGACCTGACCCAGGCGGCGGTTCCGCCGGGAGGGACGTTCGAGTACCGGGTGCACTTCCCCGATGCGGGGGTGTACTGGTACCACCCGCACGTTCGGGAAGACATCGAGCAGTCGATGGGCCTCTACGGCAACATGCTGGTGGATGCGCCGGAGCGGGGCTACTACTCGCCGGTGAACCGCGAGCTGGCGCTGATTCTGTCGGACCTGATGGTGCACGGGGACTCCCTCATCCCGTTCGGCCAGGAGGGACCCGACTTTGCCCTCATGGGCCGAGTGGGGAACGTGCTGCTGGTGAATGGGGAGCCGGACTGGAGCCTGAGCGCGGCGCGGGGTGAAGTGGTGCGGCTGTACCTGACCAATGCGTCGAACTCGCGGACCTGGAATCTGTCGTTCGGCGGCGGGGCGCGGATGAAGGTGGTCGCGTCGGACGTGAGCCGGTTCGAGCGGGAGGAGTGGGTCGAGAGCGTGGTGCTGGCTCCGGCCGAGCGGTACGTAGTGGAAGTCCGGTTCGAGCGGCCAGGCCGGCACGCGCTGGTGAACGCGGTGCAGGCGATCAACCACATGCTGGGCGAGTTCGAGGCGACGGTCGACACAGTGGGGACCGTCACGGTGGGAAATGCACCGGCGGCGCCGGACTACGGCCGGGAGTTCGGGGTGCTCCGGCGCCACGCCGAAGTCACGGGCGACATTGCGAAGTACCGGCGGGAGTTCGATCGGGCGCCGGACCTGAGCCTGGTGCTCACACTGGAGGTGAACGCTCTGCCGCTCACCACGGTGCAGTTCATGAACGTCGACACGGCCTATCGGGCGCCGGTGGAGTGGATCGACGGGATGCCGGACATGAACTGGCTCTCGACGTCCAAGCAGGTGCGCTGGATCCTGCGCGATGTCGCGACCGGCAGGGAGAACATGGACATCGCCTGGCGGGTCAGGCAGGGATCGGTGGTGAAGCTCCGGATCTTCAACGATCCGAAATCATTTCACCCGATGCAGCACCCGATTCACCTGCACGGCCAGCGGATGCTGGTGGTGAGCCGGGACGGGGTGGCGACCGGCAACCTGGTGTGGAAGGACACGGCGTTGATCCCGGTGGGCTCAACCGTGGATCTGCTGATCGATGCGTCGAACCCGGGGCCGTGGATGCTGCATTGTCACATCGCGGAGCATCTGGGATCGGGCATGATGGCGGTCATGCACGTGGACCCTTAGTCGGCCAGGTCACGCGGAGCCGCGGAGGGCGCGGAGGGGGATGCGACGTCCGCGCCGCAACACCGGTGGCCAGAGAGAACCCTCCGCCGGACCCGAATGACGAAAAATTCCCGTATTTCACAGCCTCTCTTCATGGGCGCGCCGCTATAGCAGGTGGAGGCCTATGGAGCGCTGACATGACATCGCCGCCGTTGTCCCTCCCGGATACGCTCAGCGGTCAGTACCGGATCGACCGCCAGATCGGTGCCGGCGGGATGGCCGTGGTTTACGCAGCTCAGGATATCAAACACGACCGCGCCGTGGCGATCAAGCTCCTGCGCCCGGAGGTTGCGGCATCGGCGGGTGCCGAGCGCTTCCTTCGCGAAATCCGGGTTGCGGCACGGCTCAATCACCCCAACATCCTTCCCCTGCGCGATTCGGGGCAGACCGACGGGCTGCTTTACTACATCATGCCGCTCATTGAGGGCGAGTCGCTGCGAGAGCGCCTGACTCGCGAAGGCCGGCTTTCCCTCGAGGCGGCTATGGCCATCACCCGACAGGTCGGCGCCGCCCTGGACTACGCCCACCGGATGGGGGTGATTCACCGGGACATCAAACCCGAGAACATCCTGCTGCACGAAGGGACGGCCGTGGTGGCCGACTTCGGGGTGGCGCTGGCCCTGCGCGCACCCGGCAAGGCACGGCTGACCCATGAAGGACTGGCCGTGGGCACGCCGGAGTACATGAGTCCGGAGCAGGCTTTGGGGGAAGGCGATATCGACCCGCGCAGTGATCAGTACAGCCTGGCCTGCGTCCTGTTCGAGATGCTCGCCGGTGAGCCTCCCCATTCGGGGGGATCCTCCCAGACGGTGATGGCGAAGCTTTTCCTGGA
>DASTEX010000724.1:0-2662 GCA_035709185.1 Gemmatimonadales bacterium | reverse complement strand
CAGCCGCATCTTCTCGCCAATGGTAGTGCCCTCGTTCCCGATCCCGCTGGGCACGCCCGCCTTGGCGTAGATCGCCTTGAACTGGTCGCTTCCGATCGCCGCGTAGTCGAGGCCGGACGTGTGGGTCAGGAGGTGCCGGATGGTCATGGGACGCTTGGCCGGTTCCGCGGTCCAGCTCGAATCGGCCGGATTGAAGGTTTTCAGGACCATCGGCTTCGAGAATTCGGGCAGGTAGCGCCCAACCGGATCGTCCAACTGGAAGCGGCCTTCCTCCCAGAGCATCATCACCGCCAGCGACGTGATCGCCTTGGACTGGGAGGCGATCCGGAAGATGTCGTCCGGGCGCATGGGCGCCTTCGTCGCCGCGTCACGGGACCCGTATGCCCGGTGCACCACCACCTTGCCGCCGCGCGAGATGAACACCACCGCTCCGGGAATCTCACCCTTCGCGACCGCCTCGTTCACCATCTGGTCGATCCGTTGCAGCCGCTCGGATGACATCCCGGCGTCTTCGGGACGGCCCACCGCGGGAAACCCGCTCTGGGCCTGAAGCCCGCCGCTGAGAGAGAGCGACAGAAGAAGGATGGCGAAGAGCCGCATAGTCGTACCCGTTTCGACCGATGGAAGTGAAGGCGTGGAAGGTGCCAATTCCCGACAAGGGTACATCCCGAATCCGGGATGAGGCAATCACGGAATCGTCAAATCGCCGGATGGCTCAATGGGTATTGACCCCTCACCTGGTGAGGTGAATATTGCCCTCACTTGGTGAGGCGGAAGCATGCCGGAGAAACCCCACGATCTGCTCCATGGCACCCTCGACGTCCTGATCCTCAAGGCGCTGGCCCTGGGGCCGCTGCATGGCTACGCCGTGTCCCGCTGGATCGAGGACCGGACCGGCGGCCTCCTGGCCATCGAAGACGCCGCCCTGTACAAGGCCCTCCACCGGCTCGAAGGCCAGGGAGCCATCGAATCCGCCTGGGGCATCTCTGAAACCAACCGCCGGGCCCGCTACTACCAGCTGACCGCCCCGGGCCGCCGTCTGCTTCGGGCCAAAGCCAAAGTCTGGGAACAGTATGCCGGCGCCGTCTCCGCCGTGCTCCAGGCCGCGGAGCGCTAGCGTGGACCGGTTTCCCTTGTGGCGCCGGATCCTCCGGCTCCCGCTTCCCCGGAAGGACCGCGAAACCGCCCCGGCCGACGTCGACGCCGAGCTCGAGTTCCACCTCCACATGCGCGTGCGGGAACTCATGGCGCAGGGCACCCCGGAGTCCGAGGCCCGGGACGAAGCGCTGCGGCGCTTTGGCGACCTGAGCGAAGCGCGAGCCACGCTCATTCGCCAGAATGAGCACCGCGCCGATCGACGGCGTGTGATGGTCTGGCTCGAAGACCTGGTGCAGGACCTGGGGCACGCCTTACGGGGGCTCCGTCGCCGGCCCATTCTGACGCTGACGGCCATCACCACCCTGGCATTGGGACTCGGCCTCACCACCGGCGTGCTCGCGGTGGTCAATCGTCTGGTCCTCAATCCCCTGCCCTATCCCGGCGCCGAGCGTCTCGCGCCCGTGCTGCTCGCTTCCAACGAGAGTGCCCTGCGGATCAGCCCCGAGCTCCGCATGGCGACCGCCTGGCGCGCGCGCCTGGCCGGCACTGAATGGGTGGAGGCGTACGACAGCCAGGAGCTGCTGCTGGAAGACGGAGAAACGGCCGAGCTGGTGCAGACCCGCAGTGTGACGCCGGGGGCTCTTCCCGCGCTGGGGGCCCGCATCGTCCTGGGCCGGGGGATCGAACCGTCCGACACAGTGGCGGGCGCGACACCGGTGGCGCTGCTCGCCTGGTCGACCTGGCAGCGCCGGTTCGGAGCTGCGCCCAGCGCGCTCGGCAGCAGCGTCCGGATCGACGGCCGAGTCGTGTCCGTGGTGGGCGTGCTGGAGCGGGGGTTCGATCTTACGCCGCTCGACGGCACCGCCCGGGCGGAATTCTGGCTGGCGCTGGGCGGCCCCGGCAGCGACGAGCGGTCGGTCAACGTCCTGGTGATGCGCCAGCCCGGCGTCTCCACCGCTTCACTCACCGGTGAGCTGCGGACTGCGCTCTCCGCGGCCGGAATCACTTCCGACTTCATCGAGCGGTTCCCCCCCATGGCAGTTGATCCGGCGGAATCGGCTGACCGCGGCCGGGAGCGGACCCTCTGGCTACTCACCCTGGCGGTGGGCCTGGTCCTGGCCGTCGCCTGCGCCAACGTGGCCGCGCTGCTGCTGGGACAGGCCGCCCTGCGGGCGGGTGAGCTCCGGGTCCGCATCGCGTTAGGCGCCGGCCGGGGCCGCCTTATGCGCCAGCTGCTCACCGAGGCGGGGCTGTTGGGCGTCCTCGGCGGGCTGGGCGGGATGGCGGTGGCCTGGTCCGCACTCTGGCTCACCCGGCGCTCGCGTCCCGAAAACCTGCTGACCCTCGACGATGCGTCGCTCGATCCGGTGGTACTGCTCGCCGCCGGCGGACTCACCCTGCTGATCGCCCTCCTGTTCGGACTGGCTCCGGCCTGGAGCGCCTCCCGGGTCGAAACGCCTAACGTCTTCGGCGGCCGCCTCGCACGGGCATTCGACACCCGGTTCGGCCGGTCCTTCCGCTCCCTGCTGGTCATCGGACAACTGGCCGCGAGCCTGGTCCTGGT
>DASTEX010000723.1:0-3402 GCA_035709185.1 Gemmatimonadales bacterium | reverse complement strand
GCTTCATCTCGGCCAGAGGCCAGTTCTCCGCATTCGCTCCATTCAAGAGCGCAGCGATGCTGTCGGCGTTCACTCCCCAGCGCCTGGCGGCATCCTCCTGCCTGGGCTGCTCGCCTTTCATGGCCGCCTCGATGATCTGAGTGGCAATCACGATGTGACCGTTGAGCAGGCCGCTCAGCGACTCCCCCGCCTGCGGGCCATAGAAGGGACGGATGGCGTTGCCGATGTCGGTCTGATTCCGCAGCAACCGCTCGGCGGTCGCGTCCTTCTCGGGCAGGTTCGCTGCCGCGGCGACGATATACAGTCTGGTCCAGGTAATGTGGTCCTCCCACAGCTTCCGCATTTCGGCCTGAAAGCGGGGTCCTGTCAGCGGTGTCTGAGCCGGCGACACGCGGGCCGAAGCTCCCGCCAGGGCTCCGAGCGCCAGCACGGTGATGATGCCGGACGATGCCTTCGACATGGTCCTCCTCCAATTCGGTCGCTCCCACGATCCATCTCACCCCCGACCTCTGTGACGCGAGGTGGTTCCGGATGGACACAGGTTTTTGAACGAGAGATGCAGAGGGGTTGTGCCGCTGGCAACTGCCCTGCAGGCGTTACCGGGCCGACGTGGATCACCTTTCCGACCCCTGAATCCGGGGCCGCCCCATCACGACCTCGGAAGGCGGAGCCGGAGCAGCTTCGCGTTTCCCCCGCTCAGCGAGCTCCGGCCCCGTGGGAGCGTCGGCCAGGATGGTGACACCATGGAGCGAATCGGGAACGACTGCCAGCTCCACACGGGGCTGTGCCGGTCGCGTCATATGCAGCGCCCTCGTCGCGCTCGGATCAGCGGCTGTCCCTCACGAAACAGCCCGCATACGTCGCGGTAACCTGCTGCTCCACCCACTGCCGCACCGGCCTTCTCTTGAGCAGGGCCGGTCGGAACGTTGCCAGGCGAATGGCCTTCACCACGGCGCGGCTGAACTCTGCGTTATTGGTCCGGATGACCTCGATGGACCAGCGTTCCGCCTTGCCGTCAAAGCCCACAATGTACCTGATGCGGAGCCGGGGGCAGTCTCTGTCTTCGTCCATATACTCCGGCCTGGGGACGTCGATCGCCACCACCGGCTGGTCGACATCGCGTTCCAGGTACACCGTGGTATCAGCCGGAGTGGTAGATGGCAGGGTCGGAGCCCCGCCCGAGGATGCCCGTGCGCAGGCAGGAAGCAGGGCCAACAGGAGAAGAAAGCGGCTCATTCCACGATTTACGATTTAGCGTTTACCGCGCCTTCTGTCCAGATCGGCCAGGCAATCCGAACAGCGTCAGCAATGCTTAATCGCCAAATCGCTAAATGGCCTACGGGGCCTCAGTGGCTATGACGTAGGTCAGCGTTCCGCCTAACGCGAAGTACGGCGCCGAGGTTCCCAGGTGCTGCTTCAGCTTCTTGATCAGCTCGGTGTTGCTGGACGCGACCGTCACGCCCACCATGGTGAACCCGCCGCCGATCGAGAGGTTCTCGTAGTCCAGGGTGTAGTGCGGCGTCGTGAAGTTGAATCCGCCCGGGAGATACTGCACCAGCGCCGGCGGGGTCACCCCCGCGGTGCCGTCGGCCGGCCAGGTCTCGCTGTCGGCGTAATGGTTGTGGGCCGCCAGGCCCACGGTGCGGAACGCGCCCGCCACCTCCGCCGCCCGCGCCGTGTTGCGCAGGTCGATGTACTTGAGCAGCGCGATCCCGGCCAGGATGCCGATGATGATCATCACGGTCATCAGCTCCACGATGGTGAAGCCGGCCACCCGTTTGCGCGCGGTCATGGCCGCCCCCGGGACGCAATGATCTTGAGACTGTTGCCGAGGAACGAGCCCACCGAGTCGGTGGACGACAACCCGATGGTGTTCTCTCCGAAGGTCGCCACCAGGCGGAAGGTCGAGTCGGTTTCCTTCTGATAGGTGATGCCGTTGATCGGTGACTGGGCCTCTTCCAGCGTTTGGGGCAGCCGGCCCTGCTCGCTCCGGAACCGCTTCACCCGGTCCACCTCCCGTACCAGCATCAGCCGGACCGAGGCTTCCTGGATGGCGACGGTTTCCGGGGGCGGTGGGGGCGTGAAGAACCAGGCCGGCCGAAAGGCCAGCAGGTAGATCCCGAAACCGAAGATCACCAGGCCGGTCACGGCCAGGGCCGCCTGGGAGCGCTTCGCGTTCTGCCTTCTCAGCAGGCGGGCCGCCTGCTCCTTTTCCTTGGCATCGGTCACGGCCGCCTGCGCCGCATCCAGCAGGGCGCGTTTCTGCGCCTCGGCGCGCGACAGGCCGGACGCGTGTACGTCCGTCATGGACCGTCTCCCCCGGTAACGAAGTCGCGAACTACCGGGGTCTTAAGCAATCTCCGTTCCGGCGGACCGGCCCAGAACGCCGGCCACCTGGGTGGGGAAGGCCCGGACGTCGATCGGCTTGGTGATGTAGCCGTCGAAGCCGGCCTCGATCGCCCGTTCCATGTCGCCCGCCATGGCGTGGGCGGTGAGCGCGATAACCGGGAGGTGGCGGCCGGTTGCGCGGATTTCGTCCAGCAGGACGTAGCCATCGCAGCCGGGAAGCTGGATGTCCATCAGAACCAGATCCGGGTGTTCCCGCTCGATGGTCTCGAGCAATCCGGTCCCGTCGATGAGCCCGGTGACCTGGTGCCCCTGGAGCTCGAGGACGGCGCGGAACAAACGCATGTTGTCGGGGCTGTCCTCGACGATGAGGATCCGGCTCACGGCTCAGGCTCTGGTGGAGGATGAGGTATATAAGTATGCTTCCGCCAACGATCTAGCAAGTTCATGCACGTTACCGGCAGGACCCCGGTTCCGGGGGACAAGAGCCTGACGCACCGGGCCCTGTACCTGGCTTCGCTCGCGCCGGGCGAGTCCCGGATCCGCGGTGCGCTGACCTCGCTCGATGCCCGCTCCACCGCCCGGGTCCTTCGGGCGCTGGGTGTGGCAATCAGTCCACTCACCCCCGGGAAGCTGGTGCGGGTGCGCGGCAGGTCGTGGCGCCGTCCCGCCGGGGTGTTGGACTGCGGCAACTCCGGGACAACCGCCCGACTGGGCCTCGGCCTGCTGGCGCCTCGTCGTTTTCGGGCCACCCTCACCGGCGACAACTCCCTCCGGCGGCGGCCGTTGCGGCGGGTCACCCGGTTCCTGGAGCAGATGGGCGCCCGGATCAACTTCGCCGGGGAAGACGGCCTGCCGCTCACCATAACCGGCGGGGCGCTTCGCGGCATCACCGCCGAACTGCCGGTCTCCAGCGCCCAGCTCAAGGGGGCCCTGCTCTTTGCGGGGCTGGCCGGCGAGGTTCCGGTCCGGATCCGGGAGCCCAACGGCCGCTCGCGGGACCACACCGAGCGGCTGCTCCGGTACTTCGGATACACGGTCACGGACGAACCGGAC
>DASTEX010000722.1:0-6197 GCA_035709185.1 Gemmatimonadales bacterium | reverse complement strand
GTGGTCTCGCCGTCGAAGGGATGGGCGCCGGTCAGCATGCGATAACCCAGGACGGCCAGTGAGTACTGGTCCGACCGGGCATCCACCGGTTCGCCGCTCGCCTGTTCCGGGCTCATGAAATGGGGCGTTCCCACGATGAGCCCGCTCGAGGTCATCCCGGTCTGGTCGGGATCGAGCGCCTTGGCAATGCCGAAGTCCATCACCAGCACCTGCTGGCGGGGACCTTCGAGCATCACGTTTTCGGGCTTGATATCGCGGTGGACCAGGCCGGCTTCGTGCGCAATGGAGAGGGCGCCGGCAATCTCGCGGATGATGCGGCGGGTCTCGGGAATCGTGATCCGCCCGTCCCGCTCCAGCCGCTTCTTGAGCGTCTCGCCCTTGATCAGCGGCATCAGGATGTACGCGATGCCGCCCGATTCGCCGATGTCGTAGATCGGCACGATGCTGGCATGCCGCAGCGCGGCAACCGCTTCCGCCTCGCGTCGGAACCGGTGCAGCATGAGCTGGTTGACCACCAGCTCGGGGGAAAGCACCTTCACCGCCAGATCGCGCTTCAGCCGGTTGTCCCGAACCGAGAAGACCTCGGCAAAGCCGCCGCGTCCCACCAGCTCGCCCACAGTGAAGTTGGTCCCCAGCGCCTTTTCCAGACGCTTGCGCACGTCTACCACCGCGGCCGCCGATTGCAGCGACGGACGGGTAGTGGCGGCACCACTGTCAGCACGCAGTCCGGTGGGGGTCGGGGTTCCGCAGACGTAGCAGAACGCAGCCGCTTCCGGGAGGGGCGTATGACAGGAAGGACAAAGGAGCTGGTCGGTCATTCACCTGCAGGCTGAAGGATTAAAGAATACACCCAGCACGAAGCGGTGTGTCAAGAAACAGACAGCGACGAGCCCCTCATGATTGATGCCAGCCAGGGCTCGAGCAGGGCCCGAGTTTCCCGGGGATGGCTCTGGGGAAACAGATGACCGGCCCCGGCCACGGTTTCGAACCTCGCTCCTGACAGGAGTCTGCGCATTTCGGCCGCCGACTCTGCCAGAAGGGTGTCTGAGCGCTCACCGCGAGCCACCAGCAGGGGGATCGCGGGGTCGAGCAGCGGCAACCGGTCCCAGGTATGAGGGTAGAACGAGCGGTAGTACCACGCTTCCCACTCGGGGGGCCAGGTCAGCTCGTATCCTCCGTCCGGCGCCGGCCGTAGCATCGCTGCCGCATAACGTCGCACTGCCTCATCGCTCCAGTCGGCGAACAGCTCCTTCCCCCGCCAGTAGTCGAAGGCCTCCTGGTGCGACCAGAACCGGCTTTTCCGCTTGAGCGCCGTGTCGACCAGACGGAGCCGAGGGGTGCGTCCCTCGCGGAGCTCCCGGGCGTGTGCCTCCATGACCGGCCGGGGCAGGATCGTGGGATCGAGCAGCGCCAGCGCCCGCACCCGATCGGGCGCCCGGATGGCGGCCAGGAGCGAGGCGACCGCGCCGAAGGAGTGTCCCAGCGCGATCACCGGTTGAAGCCGGTGGGCCTCCCATCCGGCAAGCAGGTCATCCGCCAGGGTCTCCCACGATCCGGCCTCTTCCGGCGGGGGGCGGTTCGACCAGAGCGCCGCCGGCGGGAGACAGACGATCCGGAATTTCTGCCGCAACGTTTCGAACAACGGCTCGTAGGTGGCGGGCGGAAAGCCGTTGGCGACGGCCAGGTGGATCACCGGGCCGCTGCCTCCCAGCTCGAGGAGGGGCGGCTTCACGGCATCACGACCACGGGAGTGGTCTCCGGCAGCCACGAGCCGGGATGCTTCAAGACCTCGGCAGCCCGCAGCTCCCTGACGGCCTGGGACCACTCCGGCATGCGCTCTTCCTCCGGCGTGAAGTCCAGGTAGAACAGGGCGGCTCCCGCATTGCGCGCATGCTCCACCACGAAGCTCGCCAGCTCGGCGGCCCAGTGCCCCGGCCCGGTCACGGGAACGCGGGGACGCAGCCGGTGCCGCTCGAGGGCCCCGATCACCTGGAGCCGGGGAACCCGCATCGCGCGGTAGCGAGTGCGGAGGGTGCGTTCATCCGCGTCTTCGTCCGGGTTGCGGCGGCCGGCGAGGTCGCAGGAACAGCCTCCGTGCCGCAGGAGCACGGCAGTCTTCATCCGGTGGAGGTGATCCTGGAAGAAACGCTGGAGCGAAGGGTTGAGCAGATCCGCATAGATCCCCTCCGGCAGCATCGAGCGGATCTCACTCAGGGTGAGGGGGCTTGCGAGATAGAGTCGGAAGCACACTCCGGATCAGTCAGCGTCGTCGTCCGATTCCCGCACCAGAACGAGAATCGCCGCTTCGGGCACGACCAGATAGCGGCTGCCTTCGAAGGTGATTTCCACCGCGGCCTTGCGGAAGAAGATGGCATGATCCCCCACCCGGGCCTGCATCGGCCGGTGACGGGTCCGGTGGCGAATGACCTTCCACGGCTCCTCCTCGAAGGAGGTGGGGTCGGGGACCGGATCGCCCGGGCCGGTGGCAACGACCGTACCGCTCTGAACCTGCTGCGCTTCGAGCGCGGTGGCGGGCAGATAGAGCCCGACGCGGGTGCGTTCTTCGCCCTCCTCGGGCGAGATCAGCACCCGGTCGCCTACCACGTGCAGCTTGCCGTTGATCCCGGCATCCATGGTCATCCTCCGGCCTGGTCGTAGACCGTTCGCAGCTCGACCACCTTCAACCGCCGAGCGCCGTTAGGCAGCCGCAGCCGGACCTCTTCCCCCACCTGCCGGTCCTTGAGCGCGCGCCCGAGGGGTGACGCGAGCGAGATGTGCCCGGCGTCGAGGTCCATCATCTCGGCCAGCACCAGGGTGTAGGTGTCGGTCTCACTGGTATCGAGGTCGAGGACGACGACTTCCGATCCCAGGCCCACCCGGTCTGTGGGAGCCTCGGTGCCGGCCAGCTGGGCCAGCTGGGCCAGCCGCTGATGCAGCTGACCCAGCCGGGCCTGGACGAACTGCTGGCGTTCCAGCGCCGACTTGTACTCGGAGTTCTCCCGCAGGTCCCCCATCTCGACCGCGGTGGCGATCGCACGGGGGAGGGTGACGTTGAGCTCGTAGGTCAACGCCTCGATCTCCTTGCCCAGCTTGCTTCGCATCGCGTCGATCATGGGGTCCTTCCCGGACAAAAAAAGGCCGGCCCGGCGCAATGAGCGCCGGGCTGGAATGACGATACCAATGTACCCGGTAACCAAGGACTGGGGAAGAATACGAATGCAGGGTGCAGATTGCCGAGTGCAGATTCCAGAAGGCCCGGCCAGGCGACGGGCGCAACCAGCCCCCACTTCTGCAATCTGCACTCTGCAATCTGCACTCTGCACTCAGTTACCTTCCTTTCCCCGCAAGCCGGAGTCCAGTGTGCGCCGCTTCCTGGTCGGTCAACTGCTTTTCCTGCCGTCACTTGTATTGGCCCAGGAGGGTTCGCCCGCGGGACCGGTGCCGCCGGCGCTGCTCCAGGCCCGGCGGGCGGCACTGATGGAACGCATGGGTGAGGGGGTGGCCATCCTCCGGGCGGCTTCGGAACGGTCCAATGATCCGCCCGACTCGGAGTACCCGCAGGACTCCGATTTCCGGCAGGACAACGACTTCTTCTATCTGACCGGCCTGGAAGCGCCGGACGGCTTGCTGGTTCTGCTGGCCCATGAGAATGGACCGGACGAGGTCCGTCTGTTCCTGCCGCCGCGCAATGCCGGAAGAGAACGATGGCTGGGCCCGCGGCTGGGTCCGGACGCCAGAGCGGCGGAGCAGGCTGGTTTGCCGGCTTCGGCGGTGCGCTCCGTGGCGGACTTCGACCAGGTGATGGACTCGCTGGTGACGCTGCCGGACGGCCGTCCCCCCCGGCTGTTCATCAAGCGTAGCCGGAGTGTCGCTCCCAATCTTCCGGCCGGCCGATGGGGGAGCGCGTCCGGTCCGGTGGATCTCAATCCGCATCTCGGCGCCCTGCGCCTGGTAAAGGACTCGAACGAAATCGCCCGGCTCCGGCGGGCGGTCGAGATCTCCCTGGAGGGGCATCTCGCTGCCATGCGGGTGGCCCGGCCCGGCGCCTGGGAGTACGAGCTCGAGGCCGCGGCCGAATACGAGTTCCGGCGGCTGGGGGCGGAGCGGGTGGGCTATCCGAGCATCGTGGGGGCGGGGGTCAACGGAACCATCCTCCACTACGACGAGAGCCGAGCCCGGCTGGAGGAGGGCCAGCTGGTAGTAATGGATATGGGCGCCGAGTTCGGCTACTACAGCGCCGACATCACCCGGACCATTCCAGTCTCGGGCCGGTTTACCGAGCGACAGCGGGCGATCTACAACCTGGTTCTCGCGGTCCAGCAGGCCGCGATCGAAGCGGTCCGTCCGGGCGTCACCATGGCGCAGCTGAACGAAATCGCCCGGCGAACCATGCGCGAGCGCTCCGGCGATCTCTGCGGCCGCCAGTCCTGCGATGCCTACTTCATTCACGGGCTGGGTCACTGGATCGGGATGGACGTGCACGACGTGGGCGGTTACAGCCGCCCGCTCGCGCCGGGGGTGGTTCTGACCATCGAACCCGGGATATATCTGCCCGAGGAAAAGCTGGGCGTACGGATCGAGGACGACCTCCTGGTTACCGCCGACGGCCACGAGCTGTTATCGGCCCGGGTCCCCCGCACCACGAGCGAGATCGAGCGGTATATGTCGCAGGCCCGGTCCGGGGAGCGCTAGACGGCGCAGGTGGTAATCGGGGTAATTGGGGTCAGACTCCCATTAGCCGACATCGCTTCGGGTTGAAGCCCATGCCCCTAGCTAATGGGAGTCTGACCCCAATTACCGAACCGACCCGGGGCCGGAGCCGGTAACCCCTGATAAGTGACTTCTTTATCCGGCTTTGTGCATTTATTCACTTGACGTAACCCCGCGTCCGGGCTAGTCTTCCGCCGCTCGCTCGACCGTATAAGAGCCGTGCCGCTTCGATCGATTTCACTCTCACACCGGGTACTCGCCGCATGACTTTCCGGCCCACCCGTCGATGGCATGCCGGGTTGCCCGTCTGGCTACCGCTCCTGGTCGTCGCCCTGGCCGCCGCCTGCGGCGGTCCGTTCCCCCAGAGCACGCTGATCCCGAAGGGCGACTTCGCCCAGATGGTGGACGACGTCTTCCGGACCACGGTCGGCTGGGCGGTGCTGGTGTTCGTGCTGGTGGAAGGCGCGCTGATTTTCGCGATCCTGAAATTCCGCCATCGTCCCGGAGCCGAAGAGCCGGTTCAGGTCCACGGCAACGCCCTGGTGGAAGTGGTCTGGACCATCATTCCCGCCGCCATCCTCACCTTCATTGCCGTGCCCACGGTCCGGACCATCTTCCGCACGGCCGAGCTGCCGGAGGGCGCCCTGGAAGTGGAAGTGATCGGGCACCAGTGGTGGTGGGAGTTCCGCTATCCCGAGGAGCAGATCGTCACGGCCAACGAAATGCACGTACCGGCCGGCCGCCCGGTGCTGATGAAGATCCGTACGGTGGACGTGCTGCATTCCTTCTGGGTCCCGCAGCTCTCGGCCAAGCGCGACGCATTCCATAACAAGTACACCACACTGTTCTTCACCACCGACTCGGTAGGGGAATTCACCGGGCAGTGCGCCGAGTTCTGCGGCGTGCAGCACGGGCGGATGGGCTCGCTGGTGGTGGTGCAGCCGCCCGAGGAGTTCAACCGGTGGGTCGAGCGGCAGCGGATCGGGTCGCCGCTGGTCAACGCAGGCGTGGTCCAGGCGCCGGCGCCGGCTGACACGGCAGGGGCGGCGGGCGACACCGCGGCGGCCGCGGCCGACACCGACAGCGTGGAAATCAAGGGACGGCAGGCCTTCCTGGCCGGCGGCTGCATCGGCTGCCACGCCATGGTCGGCACGCCCACCGCGGGAGTGTTGACGCTTCAGGGGCCCAACCTGAGCCACTTCGGAAGCCGGCGGCGGATTGCGGCCGGCATGCTGCCGAACACGCCGGAGAACCTGGCGGCCTGGCTCCGGGATCCGCAGGCCATCAAGGAAGGCTCGCTGATGAAGCTGCCGCGGCAACTCACCGAGGACGAGATCAGTTCGCTCGTGGCCTACCTGCGGGCGCACCAGTAGAAAGACACACGACATGGCCACTTCGGTTCTGGAACACCCCCACGCCAAAGCCCACCCGAAAACCGGGCTGTGGAGCTGGATCACGACCGTCGACCACAAGCGGATCGGGATCCT
>DASTEX010000721.1:0-2896 GCA_035709185.1 Gemmatimonadales bacterium | reverse complement strand
AGATAGCCGACCAGGAGATTGCAGTTGGCCGCGAAGGCCGTCACCCGGGCGATCCACAGCATCCACCCGACTTCGAAGCCCGCCAGAGGCCCGAACGCCTCGTGGGCATAAAGATAGGGGCCGCCCGTGCCGGTGAACCGGCTGCTGACCTCCGCAAAGCAGATCACGATCAGCGCGATGACGAAGCCGCAGACCACGAACGCCAGCAGGCTCCACGCCCCGGTCCGCCGGAACACTTCGGAGGGCAATCCGAAGATCCCGGCGCCGATGACCGCATTGACCACCATGGCGACCAGGTCCCACCGGCGGATCGCCCGAAACAGCCCTCCCCCGGGGGAAACCGCCCCAGCGGTCACGGCACCCCGAAGCCTCGAGCCATGCCGGTGGCGGCGGCCACCATGAGCAGCACCAGGAAAGCCTGAATCATGCTGACCCGGGCATAGCGGGAGGCGGAGGTGGTGTCGGGCATGACGCCCTGGGCCAGAGAGCGGCGCCATACGATCAGCCGCAGCATGGGGCCGATCTCCAGCAGCAGGACCAGCAGCAGCGGCCCCATCTTGGTGAGGAAGAGGTGGTTCTGGAGGTAGTAGTCGGTGCCCTTCTCGAAGCCTGCGAACGCCCGGACCAGGCCGGTCACGATCCAGAGGCCCGCGGCCACAGCCCACCAGGTGTCGGCCAGGAAGACCCGCCGGAGCCCGGGGCCGTCCAGCACGCCGCGGAGGGCGCGCGAGCGGGCATACACCGCGCCCAGTCCGATGCCCAGGCCGAGGAGATGGAGAGCGGCCAGCAGCCATCGCAATGCCATGATCGATGCTCCATTCTACGGCTTGCGCCGTGGCCGGGGATCCACCGGAGTGGGCAGCTCGAACCAGATCTCCACGGTGTAGCCGTCGGGGTCGCGGGCGAAGAGAAAGGGCTCACCGGGCACGAACTCGCCCTCGCTTTCCACCGAGCCGCCCGCGGCCACGACCGCCTGGGCGGCGCCCGCGATCCCGCTGGCGGAGCGGAGCCGATATCCGAAGTGCTGCACCCCGCCCGCCTTGCCGGCCCGGGACCGGCTTCGCTCCAGCACCAGGACATCCCGGCTTCCCGGAGTCTGCAGCTGCACGAATCCCGCATCCCGATACACCACCTTCGCGCCGAATACTCCCGCATAGAATCGGACCGAGCGCTCCAGATCACGGACCGCGAGCGCGATGTGGGTGAGTCCGTAGGTGCGGACCATGATGGTCTCCTGGTACGGAGCCTGGACCCCCCCCGAGGGGCGGTTCAAACCCGCTCGGGGCTCCCGGCATCTCAGGTCTGAATCGTTCAACCCCTCGATCGAATGGAGGTCATCGTGAACACCGCTCTGTTGTCCCTCGCGCTGGCCGCGCTGGTCGGAAGCACCCCCGCTCCGGAGTCATTCGGCGGCTGGGCTTCCATCAGCGTGGAGAAGGTCCCCGACCAGGTCGTCACCGGGAAAGCGTTCGAGCTGGTCTTCGTGGTCAAGCAGCACGGGAAGACCCCGCTCAGCGGGCTCAAGCCCACGCTTGAAATCAAGGGCGCGACCCCGGTGGACCGGGTCGCCGCCGAGCCCGGCAAGGAGAAGGGCCAGTACAAGGCGACCGTCGTCCTCTCCACGGTCGGCAGCTACTTCATCACCATCCACAGCGGCTTCGCGGACAGCCGCCTGACCCTGCCAGCGATCAACGCGGTGGCGGTGGCAACCCAGGGCGGAGCCCGATAGCCGCTCAGGGCACCACTTCGAGGGCGCCCAGCATCCGGCTCCCGGAGTGGGGCAGGCATACGAACGGATAGCGGCCCGGCGCCAGCGCCGGGACCGCTATGTCGTATGTGTCGTTCTCGGAGATCAGCAGGGGGCTCGAAAGCGGGGCGATCTTGGCGCCGGGCATCGCCCGCTCCAGCAGTGCCCGCGCTTCCTCCGGAATGGAATCCGCAAAGAACTGGATGTTGTGGGGTCCGCCGCTCTGGTTGATGAAACGCAGGGTGTCGCCGGCTCGCGCGACGGTCCGGCCGGGCACGAATCGCGACGTCATCCGGATCTCGTGGACCGCCGTCCTGGTGGCCTCACCGTCCCATGCGATGACCCCCAGGGCGGTCGCCAGCACGGCTGCCAGTCGAGCGGTCACGGCGGAGGATGGGAGGAATGCGACGCCGCCCGATGATCCTGGGCCTGAAATGCCAGGAACGCATGGATCGCGGCGATTGCGGTGGCATCGTCGCTCCGGATCCGGACTTCGCCTCCCCGGGGAAGGGTGTCGGCCAGGTATTGAATAACCGAGCGCCGGGCGGCCATCACCGCGGTGCCGGGGACTTCCTGCGCGTGGACGAAGCCGGGAAGGGTGAAATCGCCCCGGGCAAACCGGGCCGCAATGTCCTCCATGTGAGCCCGGATCGTGGCGGTCCCGGCGGGATCGGCGCTGTCGCGCTGCAGCACGATCCGGCCTCCATCGGGCAAAGGCTCGAATACATGCGCGGAGGTGTACTGGTCTCCACCCATGGCGGCGGCGCCGCGCCGCTGCACCACCGCGAACGCGCTGTCGGACCCGGACCCCGTGTCGGGGCCCGGGGACCGCGAGCAGCCGAGGAGCAGACCGCAGAGAACGAGACGTCGTGTCATCACGCAAAGCTATCCTCTGATTGACCTCCGCGGGAGCGCGCACCACCTTACAGCACACTCTCCCGCCGGGGTCCGATGGCGAGCGGCCCGCTCCAGTTCGTCACTGCGCTCGAGATGCAGGTGGAATCGTCACCGTGGGGCCCCCATGAGTGGCTCTCCCGTCCCGGCCTCACCGACGCCCGCGAGCTCCTGCTGGTCAGGGTGCGGATGCCTCCGGGCCGGGCTCACCAGTTTCACCGCCATCCCGCCATGGAGGAGATCATCTACGTGCTC
>DASTEX010000720.1:0-11655 GCA_035709185.1 Gemmatimonadales bacterium | reverse complement strand
GGTCCCGAGCTCAAGCGATTCACTGCTCCATCCCTGGCCCGCCACCCGGGACCAGAGCCCGGTCTCGGACCTTTCGGCGAAACGCACCGTTATGGCGGGGGGACTGGAGACCGGCGCCGCCGTGGGGCGGACCAGGACCACCGACTCCTCGATCACCTGGTATCCGCGCAGCCGGAGCAGCTCCTGCGTGGCCGGCTCCGCGAAAGCGCAGACTTCGTGATCGGTGGGAGCGCCCCGTTCACGGTAGAACCGCTCCACCCGGTCGAACTGGGGATCGAGGAAGTCTTCGAAGACACCGAGGCCGAACGTCTGGGTGAGGGGCGAGCCGATGCCGTCGAACATGGCATACGCCCCGGCGATCTCGATCCAGAGCGAGCCGCTGTCCGGCCGGAGCTCCCGGCGGGCATCGACATAGGCGGCGCATGCCCCGGCTTCGGCCCGTTCGAGCCGCCGCGCCAGGGTGAGATCGGCGGCCGGATAGACCGTTTCCGGGACGGCCGTCACGGGGTGGAGTCCGGTGTCACCAGCGGACGTTCGCAGCCCGCACCGGAGCAGGCAAGCCCCACGAACAGTTCCGAGCGGATCAGCCAGCGGCCGCTCACCCGATGCCACTGGGCGGCGTAGCGTCCCCGAATGATCACCCGGCCGCCGGTGCGCTCCTTCCCTACCCACTCGCCTTCCTCCCAGGCGCTCTGCCACGGCTTCGCCGGCTCGATCCGGGTGGGCGTGCGCACGTACACCGTTCCCGAGTCGAGCGTCAGTGCCTCACGGTAGGCATCCTTCCCGCGGCGTACCCGGCCCAGGCTGGTGGTGATCACCACGTCATTGGACCAGAACGATGCCACGCTGTCCATCCGGCGATCGGCGATGGCGGCGTTCTGGGCCAGGCGGGCCGCGCGGATCTCCGCTGCGGCACCGGACTGCTCGCGAAGCGATGCCGGTGCCAGTACCAGGAGGGCGGTGAGGAACGAGCGCCCCGCGTTCATGTTTCGGACCAGACGGCGAGCTCGTTGCCGTTGGGATCGAGGAAGTGAAACCGCCTTCCCCCGGGGAAGGAGAAGATGGGCTTGGCGATCTTCCCGCCCTTCTGCTCGATGATGTTCTGGGTCTTCTCCAGGTCGTTCGAATAGAGGATCACCAGCGGGCCGCCGGTCCGGTTCGAGGCGACTTTGGCGAACCCGCCGCTGGTTCCGCTGTCCTCGAACGCCACGTAGTCCGGACCGTAGTCGGTGAACTTCCAGCCGAAGGCAGCCGAGTAGAAGGCTTTCGTGGCCGGAATGTCGGTGGCGGAAAGCTCGATGTAGTCAACCTTGTGATGATCGTGCATGAGAGAGACCTCGGGTCCGGTTCGATTCAGTCCGGCCATCCGGTCCTGAATTCTATCGGGGGGGCACTCCCGATACAGGCTGCCTCGGGTCGCCGGCCTGGATCCTCAATAAACCGCAGGAGGAGGGTGGCCCGGCATCCGGCCAGCGGGCCGCCGTGGGTTTCACCCGGTACGACGATCAGCCAGGCTCGCGACAGGGTGGACGCGATCCGCTGGCCGAATTCGACCGGCGCCCGGCCGTCGAACTCGCCGCTCATGATCAGTGTCGGGATGTCACTGACGACCGGGGACCGTTCCTCGTCCGCTGCGAACCGGGTCTGCCAGATGGCACACTCCTCGAGGTTGTCGCGCAGGTTCTGAAGCGGCCGCCAGACTATCGAGCGCACGGTGTCGAGTCGGGCGAGGTATCCCGGGCCGTAATCGTCAAAGCACATCGCCAGCCAGAACACTGCACGTGATGGGCGCCCGCTCGCATCCGAGCGGAGCAGCTGGCGGGCCGCCCGGAGGCGGTCGCCCGTGTTGAGTTCGTGAAGCAGGAGCGGCAGCCACGTCAGGCCCACGCGGGAACGCATCAGGCGGCGGATGGTGGTCACGAACCCGCCTCCATCGAGCCAGATGGGACGGGTGCTTCCCTCCGCGGCCGCGGCGGTCAGCGGCGTCCGGTTCAAGGAATCGAACACCGCGATGAAGGTCTGCTCCAGGTTGGGAAACCGGGTATTGCACGCGGCGTTACTGGCGCAGGCGTCGAAGATGCGCGCGAGCGCCTGCTGGGAAGCGACGGCGGCCTCCGCTTCGGCGTCGGGCGGCAACGGCTTGTCGAGAACTACGGCGCGGATGCCCTGACGATCCCGGCGTATCGCGGCCTGCGCCAGCCGGGCACCGTAGGAGGTGCCATAGATGTCCCAGTGTTCGTAACCCAATGCGAGCCGGAGGTCGACCAGGTCGGCGACATTGGCCGCGGTGCCGAAGGCGGCAGGTTCGATGCCGCGGGAGCGCATGCTTCCCGCGCAATCACGCGCCACGGTTTCCAGGGAGCTGCGACCGCTGCCGCCCAGCGGAACCGGTTCGCCGGCGCTCACCTGCTCCAGCCGATCGCTGTACTCCGGGCAGGGATCAGGCTCCGACAGTCCTGCGCCGCGCTGGTCGTAGATGACGAAATCCCGCTGCGAGGATCTCTGGCTGACGCCCCAACGCACCAGGGGCAGGAGTGCGCTCGCGCCGGGTCCGCCGTGGAGCATGACGAGAGGAGGAGTCCCGCCTGGGGAATCAGCCCGGACCACCACGACGAACAACCGCACGGTCGGGCCGGTGGTACGAGATCGATCCTGCGGCACCACCAGCCAGCGGCATTCGATATTTGCACTGGCGGTCCAGGCTTCGTCGGCAAATGGACATTCGGCCGGCTCCAGCCGCCGCGGAACATCCTGCGCGGCAAGCCCGCAGACGATACCGATCGAGAGAAGAGGGGTGACTGCAGTGCCGCGAAGGGTCATGGCCGAGTCCTGGTCGGACCGGTGAGTATGCCCGCCCGCCCGCCTGCCCGCCAGCCCGGAGCATCAGAAGTCAGTGGTGATCGTAGCTGATCACGCGGGCGATCTTCCAGCCTTCATCCGTCTGCTGCCAGAGCGTCACGTACCTGGCCGGGCCGCCCGCGGTGGAGCAGTGCTGGTGCTTCCGAGCGTCGCAGAAGCGATGGATTCCAGTGGCGACCGCGCCGTAGCCCTTGAGAGAATAGACCTCGAAACTCTCCGGCACCAGATCGCGGTGAACCTTGCCGCAGATGTTCTGCCGGACCGCGTCAACCAGGCTCTGCCGTCCCCGGCTCAGGCCCGTCTGATCGTGATAGAACTCCAGATCTTCTTCGAAGTATGTGGCCAGGCGCTCAAGATCGCAGGTGTTGTAGGCGTGGAACATCGCGCTGTCGAGCGAGGCGATGATCTGGTAGAGCGAGTCGGCCGGGATCCGGTCTGGTGCCGACTGGGCGTCCGCCGCTCCGGCGCTGACAGCCATCACACACACGATCAGGCTCCAACGGGTGCGCTTCACCGTAGTCTCCAATAGTCAGCGCATCCCATACGGGATGGTTGCCGGTACCGTTTCAGCTTGGAAGCTGTTGGGCGCCTGCCCGCCTGCCCGCCTGCGTGTCACTGCGTCCGGATCGCCACCATCGGGTCAATCCGCGAAGCCCGAATCGCCGGGAACCAGCAGGCGCCGACTCCGACTGCTATCATTGCCGCCGCCACGCCCAGCAGCGTCATGGGGTCGTGTGGTGCCACCCCGAACAGGAGCCCGCGGATCAGCCGGGTAGCGAAGAGCGATCCCAGGATGCCCGCCACCAGGCCGGCGACCAGCAGCACCCCGCCCTCGCTCAGGATCATCCGCTGAATCCGCCCGCCGTCGGCGCCCAGGCTCATCCGGATCCCGATCTCGTTGGTGCGGGCACTCACCGAGAACGCCAGCACGCCGGCGATGCCGACCGCGGCGATGATCACTGCCAGCAGCCCGAACGACGAGACCAGGGTCGCGTTGAGCCGACGGGGCGCCACACTCTCGTCCCGGATCTGCGAGACCGTCAGCACGTTCTCGATCGGATCCTGCGGCACGATTCCGCGTACCAGCCGGGTAGCCGCTCCCACCAGCGCCGATGGATCGCTGGCCGCCCGGATCACCAGCCCGCCGAAGCCGAAGTGCTGTTCCTGGACCCACGGCTGATACACCACCCCGCGCGGCTCGGCGTCGAGTCCGCCGTCCTTGGTATTGCCCACGACCCCGATCACGGTGCGCCAGTCGCCGCTGACCGGGATGAAGCGCAGCACGTCGCCGGTCCAGGCCACCCGCTGGCCGATCGGATCGCGGTCGGGGAAGAGCTGGTCGGCCAGGGTCTGGTTGATGACCACCACCAGCTGTCCCCCGGCCTGGTCGGTGCTCTGGAACTCGCGTCCCTTGAGCAGGGGAATGCCGGCGGCTCGGAAGTACTCCGGGCTGGCGGTCCGATACTCGGCCCGCGGCATGGCTTCACCGGCCGCGAGCGGCCTGCCGTCGGCCTTGATCTCGAGCTGGAACTGGGAACGCAGCGGCATGGTCGATCCCACGCCTACCTCGCTCACTCCGGGAATCGCCGCCAGCTCGTAGCGCATCCGCTCGTAGAGCGACTTGGCGTCGGCGTCGGTCCGCGCCGTCCCCAGCGGCACCTCCATGGTCAGCACCTCGTCGGCGGAAAGGCCGTCATCCACGGAGGCCAGCTGGATCATGGTGCGCGTGAGCAGCCCGGCCCCGGTCAGCAGCATCACCGACACCGCGATCTGCGCTACCACCAGCCCGCGCTGGAGCCGCTGGCGGCGGAGCCCGCCGCTGGCCCGCGTGACCCCCGCGGCAATCCAGCTCCCGAGGGTCCCTTCCTTGGCCAGCCGGGGAGCGAAGGCCAGGATGAACGCGACCAGCAGGGTGATCAGCAGGGTGAACCCGAGCACCATCCAGTCGAGCTGAATTTCGTTGGCTCGCGGCGAATAGCGCTCGGCCAGTGTGATCAGCAGCTTCACGCCGCCCCGGGCGATGAGGAGTCCCAGCACCGCTCCCAGGCCGGCCAGCACCAGGTTCTCGGCCAGCAGCAGCCGGCGCAGCCGGGCCGTCCCCGCGCCTAACGCCGCCCGCACCACCAGCTCGTGCTCCCGTCCCACCGACCGCATCAGGGTCAGGTTGGCCACGTTGGCGCAGGAGATCACCAGCACGAACGCCGCCGCACCCATCAGCAGATACAGCGTGAGCCGGGCCCGCTCGCCCAGTACCTCGCGGAAGGGAATGACCGACACCCGGTAATTCGACCCCGGGTCGTACGCGTCGACGTGATCGGCCTGGACCCGCGCCCGGATCGCGGTCACCTCGGCCCGCGCCTGCTCCACCGCGGCCCCGGGCGTGAGGCGCGCGATCATCTGGGTCATCCGATGAGTCCGGCCGTGCACCATCATCGCGCTGGTATGGTGCTCACTGATCACCATGTTGAGCAACGCGTCGATCCGGTCGGGGAACGATGGGGCAGCCTGCATCACGCCCACGATCTCCACCGCCCGCCCATCCAGCCGCACCGACTTCCCGATGACGGTGCTGTCGCCCTGGAACCGCCGCTGCCAGAAATCCCAGGTCAGCACCATGACCGGCGGGACCGAGGTGCCGTCGTCCCGTTCATCGAGCACCCGTCCCAATACGGGAGCGAGCCCCATGGTCTCGAAGTAGTTCCCGGTCACCAGGCCCACGTTGATGCGGATGGCATCGTCGTCGCCCTGGAGGGTATAGGTCATGTTGGAGTATTCGGCGATTCCCTGAATCGTACGGGCGGCGTTCCGGAAATCGAGGATCTCGGGCACCGAGAACCCGATGTTTTCACCGCCGGGGCCGTCCACCGACTGCCGGAGATAGACCAGCCGGTCGCCGTCGCGGTGGGGGAGGGGCTTGAGCAGCACGCCGCGCACCACGCTGAAGATGGCGGTGTTGGCGCCGATGCCGAGGCCGAGCGTCAGGATCACGGTGAGCGCGTACCCCCGGGCCCGGGTCAGGCTCCGAACGGCGTAGCGGAGGTCGTTGATGAACATGAGTCAGTTCCTGGTAAGACGTTCCGGGTTACCGAGCCCGCAGACTTTCCAGCAGGGATGCGAGCAGATCCAGGTTTGCCTTCAGCAGCGGCTGGCTCCGGGCGTTCTTCGCCATGCCGAACGCGCCCTCCACCGCTGCCACGATGAACCCGGCCACCTGCCGGACATCGATGTCCTTCCTCACATGACCGCTGGCCTGGCCCCGCTCCAGCGCTTCGGCAAATCCATTGGTCCAGGCCTCGAGAGCCAGGGCGATCCGCCGGCGGAACTGCTCGTCGATCGGGGACATCTCCTGGGCCAGGTTGTTGAGCGGGCAGCCCAGCGCCACTCCGCCGGTCGTGAAGTCGTCGGCCCGCTGTCGCAGCACGTTCTGGAGCGCGGTCAGCGGATCGTCGCTGCTCTGGCGCAGCCGGCCGAGGTAGGCCTCGAGCACCGGCTGCCGGATGACCTCGTCCACCACTGCGTACCCCAGCGCTGCCTTGTCGGGGAAGTGATGGTAGAGCGCTCCCTTGGTGACCCCGGCCCGCGCCAGAATGGTGTCGAGACTCGCCGCCTGGAATCCCCGCAAGTAGATCTCTTCGAACGCCGCGTGCAGAAGTTTCTCCCGGGTTACGTCGGGAGCCCGGACTCGGCGTTTGCGGGGTGGGGCAGGCAATCCGCTTCTCCCATTTACATACCGATCAGTATGTAGCAATTCTTCCTCCCGGCCGCAAGGGTCGTCCGGAGCAGCCTCTGCTTATTGTCGATCGGGGCCGGGCTGGATCGACGCATCGGCAGGCGGGCAGGCGGGCAGGCGGGCGGCGGGCCGGCGAACGGGTGCCTGGCGAGTGTGGTTCACCTTTAATATCTGGAGTAACAGCGATGCGTTTCATGATTACGGTCAAGGGGTCGGAGAATGCGGGAATGCCGCCACAGGAACTGATGGACGGCATCGCCCAGCTTGGAATGGAGGCCACCAGGGCGGGTGTCCTGGTGGAAACCGGCGGGCTCCTGCCCTCGGCGGCGGGGGCGCGAATGCGGGTCAGAGGCGGCAAGATCGTGGCGACGGACGGCCCCTTCTCCGAAGCCAAGGAAGTGGTCGGCGGCTATGCCGTGTATGAAGTAGCATCGCTCGATCAGGCCAAGGAGTGGACCCGCCGGTTCCTCGACCTTCATGTCAAACACTGGAACGGATGGGAAGGCGAGGCGGAGATCCGGCCGGTCATGGATCCGACGGCGTTCGGACCGGGAGGAAACCGCCACTGATGTCCGACACCCATCGCGCCATCGACGCGGTCTGGCGGATCGAGTCGCCCCGGCTCATCGCCGGGCTGGCGCGGCTGGTGGGCGACGTGGGCCTGGCCGAGGACCTGGCGCAGGACGCGCTGGTTGCCGCGCTGGAACGCTGGCCCAAGTCAGGCGTCCCCGACAATCCGGGCGCCTGGCTCATGGCCACGGCCAAGCACCGTGCCTTCGACCTGCTGCGCCGCTACAAGATGCTCGAGCGGAAACACGCCGAGCTGAGTCACGAGCTGGAGCAGCAGGAGCAGGCGTCGGTTCCCGATCTCGACGCGGCGATCGACGATCCGGTGGGCGACGACCTGCTGCGCCTCATCTTCACCACCTGCCATCCGATTCTGCCCCCCGAGTCGCGGGTGGCGCTGACACTCCGGCTCCTGGGCGGCCTCACTACCGAGGAAATCGCCCGCGCTTACCTGGTGCCGGTCCCCACCATCCAGCAGCGGATCGTGCGGGCCAAGCGCACCCTGTCGGAGGCACGGGTGCCGTTCGAGATGCCGCGGGCCGGCGAGCTGTCCGAGCGGCTTGCCTCGGTGCTGGGTGTGATCTATCTGATCTTCAACGAGGGATACTCGGCGACCGCCGGCGAAGACTGGGTGCGTCCCCCGCTGTGCGAGGACGCGCTCCGGTTGGGCAGGATTCTCGCGGGGCTGATGCCGGACCAGGCGGAGGTGCTCGGACTGGTAGCGCTGATGGAGATCCAGGCCTCGCGGCTCCCGGCCCGGGTGGGGGCCTCGGGGGAGCCGGTGCTGCTGCTCGACCAGGACCGCACCCGCTGGGACCAGCTGCTCATCCGCCGCGGGCTGGCGGCGCTGGAGCGGGCGGAGCGGCTGAGCGGCACTCTGGGTCCGTACACCCTTCAGGCGGCGATCGCCGCCTGTCACGCCCGCGCGCTCCGGGCCGAGGAAACCGACTGGGGCCGGGTGGCCGCGTTGTACGATGCGCTGGCCCAGGTCTCTCCCTCTCCCATCGTGGACCTGAACCGGGCGGTGGCCGTGGGGATGGCGTTCGGAGCGGAAGCCGGACTGGAAATCGTGGAGCGGCTGACCGCCGATCCGGCGCTCAAGTCGTATCACCTGCTGCCGGCGGTGCGGGCCGATTTCCTGATCAAACTGGGGCGGGTGGATGAAGCCCGGGCCGAGTTGGAGCAGGCGGCCTCGCTCACCCGTAACTCACGGGAACGGACTCTCCTTCAGGAAAGGGCGGAGCGGCTGGTGGAGGAGGGAAGAGCAGGAGTGCGTAATGAATGATGCATAGTGAGTAGTGCAGGTGGATGGACATATCCCATCTCCCGATGCACCAGGCCCCCGCTTCATTATTCAGTATGCACTATTCACTATGCACTCATGTTTCCACTTCCGGCTATTGCCAGGTTGGATCGATGAATCGTGATGAGCGCCGGACCTTCCTCCTCTCCCCTGCAAGCACCATGGGCCGAAGGGCCCAGTATCTCTTCGCCCCCCGCTCCGATTTCGAGGTCGCCCGTCAGGTCCGGAGCCCGGAAGGCGAGGCGATCGGAACCGTGTTCGCCTTCCTCAGCGGGCTCTATTTCCGGGGAAAACTGACCTACGCGCGGGCCTTCGCCCGGCCCGGCTCCTTCATCCGGATCATCACGCCGAACCGCGGGCTGGTCTCACCCGACTTGCGGGTGACGCTCCGCGATCTCAGGGCCATGTCACGCGGCTCGATCGATCTCGAGCACGCACCCTATCGCCGTTCGATGACGCGTGCGGCTCTGGCCCTGGCGGCCGAATTGGGGGATGCGGACGTGGTGCTGCTGGGCAGTATTGCGAGCGACAAATACAGCCGGATCCTGCTGCAGGTCTTCGGTGAGCGGCTGTTGTTCCCCGAGTCCTTCATCGGGCGGGGCGACATGAGCCGCGGAGGGCTGCTGCTGCGGGCGGTGGATGAAAACCGGGAGCTCGACTACATCCCGCTGGCGGGCGCGATCCGGCACGGGAAACGGCCCCCGCGGCTGGCGCCGCGGTAGTGGTCAGCGGTCAGCGGTCAGTTGCCAGCCGACCGCTGATGGCCACCGTCCGCTCCAGCTCATCGACGTACTGCAGAATCTTCCTTCGAAGATCGACCGCCAGGGCCGGATGCCGATCCATCCAGGCGCGCACGATCTGAAGCGCTTCCGGCTCGGTCTGTCCGCTCAGGAAAGCGCCTAACCATGAGCCGAGGAAGAAAATCCGCCGGTTGGCCTGGATGAAGGGCAGCGAGTCGAGCGCCGGCACCAGGTACGGCCGCGTCAGTCTCTGATGGGCGATGGCGTTGAAGGGCCCCAGGCTGGCGGTGGCCCAGTCCTCGTTGAGCGTGCTGTCGGCGAAGTAGCGGGTGAAGTATTCCCGCTTCCCGCTCGCCGAGGGACGTCCGGCTAACGCCATGAAGGCGCGGCGGCGGCCATCCGGCGTGGTGTCCCGCGCAGTCTGCGCCGCCAGATGACGCTCGGCGTCGGGGGCCTCGAGGATCAGCAGACGGGTGACCGCATCCCACCGGGTCGGATCGCGCAGTGGTTCACCCGCGGCCGAGTCGGCGGAGAGGAGCGTGACCAGGTCGGAGACGGCGTCGGGCGTGGTCGCCAGCTCGATGAAAGCGTCGAGGTATGCCTTGCGCACGCCGTAGGGACGATCGGTTGAACCGGCGCCGGAGGCGAGCAGGGTTTCGACCTCACGCTGAAGCGCAGATCGCCGGCCGGGCGGCAGGTACGCGGCCATCACTCGGCCGAGCCGTCCCAGCTGCACCGGAACGATCTGCTCGTCGGTTTCGCCGGGGAGCTCCCGGATCGCCAGGCCCGCAAAGCGCTCGGGCGCCATCCGGGCGGCGCGCACCTGGTCCCACAGCGCGGTCCACAGCATGGCCCGGAGAAACGGGTCGCGCACCTTCCCCAGGCCGCCGGACTCGAGGGAGCGAACACTGGCGCTGTCGAGCAGTGTGAGGAAGTAGCCGTGGTCCTCCGCGTTGGCAAATACGAAGCTCGGCGCTGGCAGCCCGCGCGCGGCGGGAACCTCGGTGATGTTCCCGTGCAGTTCCGCCGGCATCAGGCGGCTGCTGTCGGGCCAGGCCACCAGCACCTGGGTCCGGATGGGCCAGCCGCCCGCGCCCGACAGTTCCTGCACCGGCGACTGCACCAGGGCCAGCCGCCGCACCTTCCCGTTCCGAACCGTCAGCTGCTGTTCCACCCGGGCCAGGCCCGGCCGAAGCATGTACTGGCGGCCCCACTGGTCCAGCGATCGGCCTGAGGCCGCTCCGATGGTACGCAGCAGATCGTGCCAGGTGGCGTTGCCGTAGGCGTACAGCGTGAGGAAGGTGCGTACCCCGCCCCGGAAGCCGGAGTCTCCCACCGTGTATTCCAGCTGCTTGAGGATCGAGGGTGCCTTGTTGTAGACGATGGGACCGTAATTGCTCTTGGCCTGGTCGAGGTTGGGAAGCTCCTGCCACACGGGCGTGGTGCCGGCGGTCTGATCCACCCCGTAGGCCGGCGGCTTGTTGGCCAGGTGGAAGGTCTTCCAGGCGTTGCTCTCCGGCTCGAGGTCGGACAGCGCCTTGGCCGCCAGGTAGGTGGCGAAGCCCTCCTTGAGCCAGAGGTCGTCGAACCAGCGCATGGTGACGAGGTCGCCGAACCACATGTGCGCCACCTCGTGCAGCACGGTCGACATCCGCCCCAGTCTCCGGGGCAGGGTGGGCCGCTCGCGGAAGACGAACCGCTCCTCGCTGTAGAAGACCGCGCCCGGGTGCTCCATGCCGCCGAAGGGGAAGGCGGGCGCGAGGACGAAATCGTATTTCTCGAAGGGGTACGGCCGGCCGAAGTAACCCTCCATCCATTCCAGTCCCCGCCGGTTGATCGCGATCAGGGTGTCGAGATCGGCTTCCTTCGCCCGGGTCTGGCGCACGTAGGCATTGATGGTGCGGCCGTCGGCGGTACTGGTGACGCGGTGCCACGGTCCCGCGGCGAACGCAATGAGGTAGGTGCTGATCGGCCGGGTCGGCTTGAAGTGGTGGACCAGCGCGCCGTGGCCGGTAACCGAACTATCGAGCCGGCCGTTGGCGATGGCGGTCCAACCGCGTGGTGTGCGCAGGGTGAGGGTGACGCGCGCCTTGAGATCCGGCTGGTCGAAGGAGGGGAAGAGCTGGTTGGCATCGGCCGGGACCAGCAGGGTGTAGAGATAGGTGTTCCCGTCGTCCCGGTCATCGAATCGGATGATGCTGGCGCCGCTGGGTGCGATGGCAGCCACGAACTCCAGCGCCAGCTCGTTGGGTCCTTGCCTCAGGGCCGCGCCGGGAACCCGGATGTGCCCGTTGCTGGCCTGGGCGGTGGGAACCTCGGCGCCGTTGGCCGAAATCCCGGCGAACCGCTTCCCCCGGAAGTCGAGGATCAGATCGGCGGTATCCTTGCGATCGAAGCGAATGACGACTCGGCCGGGCGCGCTGTCGCGCGCCGTGAGATCGAGACGCAGATCGTAG
>DASTEX010000719.1:0-8225 GCA_035709185.1 Gemmatimonadales bacterium | reverse complement strand
ACTGGCGGGAGGACCGCCGGTGGCCGCTACAGGGCAGGGAGGCCTGCTCGACGTGGTGCTCGATCCCGGCTTCGCCGACAACCAGCAGATCTGGTTCAGCTACTCCGAGCCAGGTGAGGGTGGCCAGGGCACCGCGCTGGCCCGGGCGCGGCTGGCGGCCAACGGGCTCGAGAACGTGGAAGTCCGGTTCCGGCAGCAGCCCAAGGTCGACGGTGGGCAACACTTCGGCTCCCGCATCGTGTTCAGCCGGGATGGGAAGCTCTTCCTGACCTTGGGCGAGCGCGGGCGGAGGGAATGGTCCCAGGACCTCTCGCGCCACATGGGCAAGGTGGTCCGCCTGATGCCGGACGGATCGGTTCCGCCGGACAATCCGTTCGCGGGACGGGAGAATGCCCGCCCCGAGATCTGGTCCTACGGTCACCGCAATCCCCAGAGCGCCGCGCTGCATCCCGAAACCGGCGTGCTCTGGACCGTGGAGCACGGGGCGATGGGCGGGGACGAGATCAACATTCCGCAGGCGGGCCGCAACTACGGCTGGCCGGTCATCTCCTATGGAAGGGACTACTCCGGCGCGAGAATCGGGGAAGGCACGTCCAAGTCCGGAATGGAACAGCCGATCCACTACTGGGATCCCTCGATCGCGCCGAGCGGGATGGCGTTCTACACCGGAGACCGGTTCCCCCGCTGGAAGGGGAATCTGTTCGTGGGGTCGCTCAAGTTCGGGCTGCTGGTGCGGCTGGAGCTGGAGGGGGAAAAGGTGGTGAAGGAAGAGCGGCTGCTCCAGCGGCTGGACCAGCGGATCCGGGACGTGCGCCAGGGACCGGATGGCCTGCTCTACCTGCTCACGGATGAAGGCAATGGGCAACTGCTGCGGCTCGAGCCTGCGGGCTGATCTCGAGTCCTGAGTACTGGGGGCCGAGTACGGTCCTTGTCGGTTTGCCCTGCCTCGGCGAGCGGTCCGGCTTCCTCCGCGAACGCACTGTGCTTCGGGGGATTCGCTCGCAGGGAGGATTCACTCCCCAACCTCGCACAAAGCGTTCGCGTCGGCCCCGGATCCGCTCGCCGGTCGCGGGCAAACCGGCAGGCCATTGGCCTGGTACGGGAATTGGCCCTCAGGCGCAGTTCCGGATAGTTTCCCAAACCCGAATCAACTCCTCAATGCATACACTCCTCATAGTCCCGATCATGGGACTCTTCGCTTCCCTGCTCGCGGCCCAGTCGCCCGGCCGCGACACCACCCGCAAGGTCTTCGTGGTTCCGGGCGAGCGGCACGGGCCCAGCGTGTTTCCCCTGGTGGATTATCCCGAAGTGCGTCCGCTCGCCGAGGGACAGCTCGACTGGAAGCACTACCACAGCTCGACCGAAATCGAGATGTGGATGAAGCGCTGGAGCGAGCAGTATCCCGACCTGGTGGAGCTCTATCCGGTCGGCGCCAGCTTCGGCGGGCGGACCCTCTGGCAGCTCACCCTCACCAACAAGAAGACCGGCAAGGATACGGACAAGCCGGCGGCGTTCTTCGAGGGCGGCCGCCACTCGGGTGAAATCTCGGGCACCGAGTCGGCCTTCTACCTGGCCTGGTACGTGCTCGACCGCTACGGCAAGGACACGGCGGTCACCCGGCTGCTGGATGAAAAGGCGCTCTACATCCGTCCGCTCAACAATCCCGACGGTTCCGACATGTACCGTCACAGCGCGCAGAGCAATCGCAGCAGTGTCCGCCCCCACGATTCCGACCGGGACGGCCTGCTGGACGAGGATCCGCCGGAAGATCTCGATGGCGACGGCCACATCCGGCAGATGCGCCAGAAGGTGGAGATGGGCAAGGGCGAGTTCATTCTCGATCCGGATGACAAGTCCGGCCGGCTGCTCAAGCGGGTGGGCGAAGGCAAGGGTGACTACCAGGTCTGGAGCGAAGGCATCGACAACGATCTCGACGGCCGCTACAACGAGGACGGGATCGGCGGGCTCGATCTCCACCGGAACTACCTGGAGAACTGGAGACCGGAACCGGGCCGGGACGCGACCGGGCGCGGCTGGACCCAGCTGGGCGCGGGCGAGTATCCGCTGTCGGAGCCCGAGACCCGCGCGGTGGTGCTGTGGCTCCTGACCCATCCCAACGTCGGGGTGGCCAACTCGATGGATACCGCGGTGCCGATGCACCTGCGGGGCCCGTCGGTCTGCGAGGAAACCGAGTGCATGCATCCGCTCGATCTCGCGATCTACCGGCACATGGACTCGGTGGGCCTCTCCTTCACCAAGTACCCCTGGGCCGGTGATGTCTACCGGACCTACAACACCCGGACCCCGATCAATCCCTTCACCGGCGACTCCACCCGGCCCTCGCCGCTGTTCGGCCACGGGCCCGACTGGGGTTATTCCTATTACGGAGCGGTCTGGTACGGCGACGAGATCTGGCACGGCGGCCGCGAGCGGGACTACGACAACGACAAGGAAATCGAGAACTGGGAAGTGCTCCGCTGGTGCGATGAAGCCTTCGGCGGCCGCTGCTTCAAGTCCTGGTCGGCGTTCACCCACCCGGTGTTAGGCGCGGTCGAGCTCGGCGGCTTCAATCCCAAGTTCTTCTCCCAGAACGGCCCGCCCGAGGTGCTGGAGCAGTGGGCCGGCAACCAGGCCAGGTTCAACCTCTACATGGCGATGTCGCTCCCGCGGGTGGAGATCGTCGACCTCAAGGTCGCGGCCGCCCGAGCGGCGAAGGATTCGGCGACCCACGAGATCCAGGTGACGGTGCGCAATACCGGGCGGCTCCCGACGGCGCTGGAACAGGCCAAGAAGGTGAAGATGGTGCGGCCCGACCAGGTGGTGGCGCAGTTCGCGCGAGGGAGCGCCAGCCGGCTGGTCGGCCGCGCGCCGGAGTTCTGGCTCAAGGGCGGCGAGACCCGGACGGTGACGCTGCGGGTCAAGGCCGGCCCCGCCGAGGCGGACCGGAAGTTCACCGTGAGACTGCTCAGCACCCGGGGTGGAGTGGCGGAACGGGAGGTGGTGATTCAATGAAAGCTCTCAGCTATCAGCTGTCAGCTGTCAGCGGTTTGCTGGCCGGCATCGTCTTCACGACGGTTCTTGCGACTCCGGCCAGGGCCCAATATGACGTCATCATTGCGGGTGGGCGGGTGATGGATCCCGAGAGCGGGCTCGACGGCGTCCGCTGGATCGGGATCCGGAACGGGAAGATCGAAGTGGTGAGTGAACGGCCCCTCACCGGCCGCTCGACCATCGACGCGTCCGGCCTGGTGGTGGCTCCCGGCTTCATCGACCTTCACGCCCACGGCCAGGACGACGAGAACTACCGGATCTACGCGCTCGACGGGGTCACCACCGCGCTGGAGATGGAGGTCGGCACCAGCGACATCCCCGGCTGGTATGCCGCCCGGGAAGGGAAGGCGCTGGTCAACTTCGGCGCGACCATCAGCCACGTGCAGTCGCGGATGAAAGTGCTGGGCGATCCCAGCACCTTCCTGCCGAGCGGTGAAGGCGGCCGCGGGATCGCGACCCAGCAGCAGATCGGGGAAATCCAGCAGCGCCTGCGGGAGGGCCTGCGGCAGGGCGCCCTGGGCATCGGCTTCGGGTTGCAGTACACCCCGGGAGCGACCAAGTGGGAAGTACTGGAGATGTTCCGGGTGGCGGCCGAAGCCCGGGCCCCGGCGTTCGTGCACGTGCGGGCGTTCGGGACCAGGGAACCGGGCAGCAGCGTGGAATCATTCGTGGAGGTGATCGGCGCGGCCGCCATCACCGGCGCGCCGCTCCATATCGTCCACCTCAACAGCATGAGTCTCTCCTCCACCCCCCAGACTTTGCGGATCGTAGAAGAAGCGCGCGGCCGCGGTCTCGATGTCACGACCGAGGCCTATCCCTACAGCGCCGGGATGACCGCGATCGAGTCCGCCCTGTTCGATCAGTACCAGAACGCACCCGACAGTGTGTACCAGCAGTTCATGTGGGTGGCCACCGGAGAGCGGCTGACCCGTGAGAGCTTCGAGCGGTATCGCAAGCAGGGTGGCATGGTGGTGCTGTTCCTCAACACCCCCGAGATGGAGGCGTTGGCCATTGCCAGTCCGTTGACGGCCATCGCCAGCGACGGGATGCTGAGCGGAGGCAAGGGCCATCCCCGGACCTCGGGCACCTATGCCCGGGTCCTGGGTCATTACGTCAGGGAGAAGCAGGCGATCAGCCTGATGGACGCCATTCGCAAGATGGCGCTGCTTCCGGCCCAGCGGCTGGAGCAGTGGGCCCCCGTCTTCGCCGCCAAGGGGCGGATCAAGCCGGGCGCCGATGCCGACCTGGCCATCTTCGACCCGGCGACCGTGATCGACCGGGCCACCTACCAGCAGCCGGCGCTGCCCTCGGAAGGATTCCGGCACGTGCTGGTGAACGGGGTTTCGGTGGTGAAGGACGGCGCGCTCGTGACCGGAGTCTTTCCCGGCCGCGGGGTTAAGCACTAGTGGACTGTAACGCCTGCAGCGAAAGCGAGAGGCGCGGGGCCGGCGGCGGACCCTTCCCGGCCTGCACTACGCGGGGAATTCGCTCACGGGTGGGCGGGCTCATGCTCCCGCATACTGACGGCCCGGGTCGGCCCCGCCGCCGGCCCCGCGCGCCCATCGCCTTCGAATTCACTGTTACAGTCCACTAGAGGCGGAAAGGGCGTCACCCACCGTTCTCGGTTGAAGCCCCGGCGCCTGGCAGCCAATGGATCCGTCTATCCGCCCGTTACCCGACTTGCTGGTCCATCCTGAAATCCGCGCCGCGCTCGAGGGCGGTGCGCCGGTCGTCGCACTCGAATCCACCGTTATTGCGCACGGGCTGCCCTGGCCCGAGAACCTCGCCCTCGGCCAGGAGCTCGAGTCCATCGTCCGCGCCGGGGGGGCGGTGCCGGCCACGGTTGCGGTACTCGACGGGGTGATGCGGGTGGGACTCGAGGAGGCCGAGCTGGAGGTGCTGGCGCGCGGGTCGGGGGTCGAGAAGCTGAGCCGGCGCAATCTTGCCGCCGCCGTCGCGACCGGCCAGACCGGCGCCACCACCGTCTCGGCCACCATGCTGATCGCGCGGGCCGCCGGCATCAGGGTGTTCGCCACCGGCGGCATCGGCGGCGTGCACCGGGGCGACCGCTCCGATGTCTCGGCCGACCTGCCCGAGCTGGCCCGCACGCCCATGATCGTGGTGTGCGCCGGCGCCAAGGCGATCCTCGACCTCCCCGCGACCCTCGAGTGGCTCGAGACCTGGGGCGTGCCGGTCGTCGGGTATCAGACCTCGGAGTTTCCCGCTTTCTTCAGCCGCTCGAGCGGCCTGCCGCTGGAAACGCGGGCGGACTCACCGGCGGAAGTAGCGGCGATCGCGCGCGCCGCCTGGCGCAACGGACTCACCAGCGCCGTGCTGGTCACGGTCCCGTGCCCCGAGTCGGTGGCGGTTCCGCGCGAACGAATCGATCATGCCGTCACCGAAGCGCTCCGGGATGCGGAACGGGCCGGCATTCGGGGCCGGGCAGTCACGCCATTCCTGCTCAAGCGGGTGTCGGAATTGACCGGTGGGGAAAGCCGCGCCGCCAATCTGGCGCTACTGCGGAACAACGCGGCGATCGCTGCGGAGACCGCTAAGTCCTTGAGTTAGGCTGCCCAGCTTCCCGGCTCTCCCAACAGAGCGTTGGAGAGAGCGGAGTGGGCCAGGACGATTTCCGGATCGCGTTTGACCCAGTCGGCGTAGCGCCATCCGGCGTGGAGCCCGGTGGTACGCCCCACCACCCGGCGAACCTCGTGCAGCAGCTCGCGGGCGACCTTCTCCGGGATAGGTGCACCGGTCTTGGCGGCTTCGACCAGGAACAGGTCGAGTCGGGCCACCACCTGTCCCATTGGCCGGAGCCAGGCGAACCGTTCGTCATCGACCAGCCGTTGGAGCAGTTCGGCGGCGCCGACGGGTCCCCGCTCCTGCTCGAGCTCGTTGCGCTCCGCGGCAATCAGAGCCTGATGCAGGCGGGAAAGAAGATGGCGGACGACCGGAAGTCGGTCAGCGAAGGCCTCGGCCCCAAGCTGAGACATGTCCCCCCCTTCACAAGAGGCAGCTCGACACACGCGTTCGTGTCGCGCTCCGTAAGTGAAACGCAGGATCAACTTCGCAAGTTCTAAGCCGGATGCTCACATAAGATCGGAAATGGAACGGCGGGGATCAAGAGGCTTAAAGTCGGAAGAGTCGGAAAGGTCGGAAAGGTCGGAAAAGCTCCAGCTGGTTCCGACCCCTCCGACCTTCTGACTCCTACCGACCTTCCGACTTTTCCGACTCTTCCGACCTCCTGCCAGGGAGTAACGACGTCCCCTCGTTGTTACGCCGCCCACGCCAGAGGACGGGTCCTGAGTGCGGTGGACAGCGCGGCGTGCGCCAGAACCACGTCGGGCTCCCGCTGGAGCCAGTCGGTGTAGCGAGACCCGGCTTCGAGCCATGTCCGCAGCGTGATCAGCTGGGCCACGTCGTCCAGGAGGATTCCCGCCTGGAGCTCCGAGAGCGGATAGCCCTCGGCCTCGGCCTCGGCGATGACCTCATCCAGCCGCGCCACCATGCGGCCCATGGGCCGGAGCCAGGCGAAGCGGGCGTCATTCAGCAGCAGGCCCAGATATTCGGTCGAGGCCACCCGCCCGCGCTCCTTCTCCAGCTCGCGCCGCTCCGCCTCCAGCAGAGAGCGGTGCAGCCGCGCCAGATGGTTCCGGACCGCCGGAAGGCGATCGGCAGTGCTTTCAAGACGGGTCATTCCTGGCTCCTTTCGATCTTCTACAGCCATACTCGGTATTTAAACGTTCAGTCCTCCTCTGCAGTTCCCCTCATGGGGGGTCGGTACGGTCGGAAGGGTCGGAAAGTCGGAAGAGGCCGACTTACTTCTTCGGTACGTGGATGATGATGCTTCCCCCGCCGAGCACTGTGCCGGTGTCGCCGGAGTCGGCGTCACCCATGCGATTGTCGTATACCACCGCGTTCGTGCTTGTACTCCAGATCTTGATCCGGAACTTGTCCGGAGTCTCGTCCAGTGCAGTCAGCAGGAAGCCGTACCCGGCCTGCCCGTTGATGGTCCCATACCCTTTGTACTGGGCCCGGGAGCCGCCCTGGGAGACCACCAGCCATTCGTAGCTCGTGCTGGCGAAGTTCAGGTTGCCGGCCCGGAACTGGAACTCGGTGTTGCCGGTTGGAATGTTGGCGCCCTTGTGGTACTTGGAGACGAAGCCGAAGGTCGCCTTGCCGACGGTGGTGTACTGGCAATCGGCCCAGTTGCAGGCGCCCTCCGGAGAATCGATCCAGCCGCCGCCCGTCACGAAGCCGGCCGAGGGATCATAGACCGCGAGCAGGACGCATTGAATCGGGTTGGTGCCTGTCGCCTGGTTGGTGTTCCCCACCTGGTCGGTGCTGCGGACGCAGACGTCGAGTACGTCAGCGCTGGAAAGCGTGAGGGTGATGGTGCCGTTCTCGATCTGGGAGTCACCATAGGGGCTGGTGCCGGCAGTCGAAGGGAGAGCGATCCAGCTGCCGCCGATGCCGTCCAGGCTGTACTCCGCGCCCGTTACGTTGGTCAGCGCGTCGGTGAAGGTGGCGCTGATGGTGAAGGACGTGTTGACCGCCACCGGGTTGGGGCTGACGGTGAAGTTCGAGATGGCCGGCGGGGTACGGTCCAGTACCAGCGTAGTGCAGACCGCCGTGCCCGGATTGCTCACCGCGTCGGTGGCGCGGATGCAGAGCGAATGGCTGCCGTCCGCCAGTGCGGCAATGGTTGCTGCCGGAATGGTGACCGTCACGTCCTCGGCCAGCTCATCGAAGGCTCCGTCCGAGGCGCTCATGGGGGAGTAGCTCCCGGCGCCGATCCGGTACTCGGCCGATACCACGTTGGTCAGGGCATCGGTGGCCGTCCCGGTCAGCACCACGGCGACCGTTCCGTTGGTGGGGTTGGGACTGGCCTGCACGTTGGTGATGACCGGGCCGGTCTGGTCCACCAGCAGGGTGGTGCAGGCCTCCTCATCGGCGCTGGTATTGCCCTCGGTGTCGGTGGCCCGGACGCAGAGCGTGTGGTTGCCATCCGCGAGAGCGGCGATGGTGGCTGCGGGGATGGTAACGGTGACGTCTTCGGCCAGCTCATCGAAGGCGCCGTCGGAGGCCGCCATGGCGGAGAAGCTGCCGCCGTCGATGTTGTATTCGGCCGAGGCGATGTCGGAGGCCGCGTCGGTGGCGGTGGCGGTCAGCAC
>DASTEX010000718.1:0-2082 GCA_035709185.1 Gemmatimonadales bacterium | reverse complement strand
AACGGTGGGGGGAAGGGCCCGGCCGAGCTGGTGGCCCGGCGGCGGGAAGCCTTTGACCGCTTTGTCGCCGGAGGGTTCCCGACGACCCGGGACGAGGACTGGCGGTTTACGCCGGTCGCGCCGATCGCGAGAACGGAGTGGCGGCTGGACGGCGGGACGGCTGGACGGCTGGTGACTGCCGGGCAGCTCGAGGCGTTTCGATTCGGCCAACCGGATTGGTGCACGCTCGTCTTCGTCGACGGACGGTTCAGTGCGGAGCTGTCCCATCGTCCGACCCTTCCCGCCGGCGTCACCGTGGAGCCGTTCGCGGAGGCGCTGGCGAAGGATGCCGAGTTTGTCGAGCGGAGCTTTGCCCGAGTCGCCCGGCCCGAGTCGACCGCCTTCTCGGCGCTCAACGCGGCGCTGGCCCAGGACGGCGCGGTGATCCGGGTGGGAGCGGGGATCGAGCTTGCCGAGCCGATTCATCTGCTCCATGTCACCACCTCCGACGCGGCCGGGGCCGCCCTCCAGACCCGGACCATCCTGGCGGTGGAGCGGGGCGCCCGGGCCCAGTTCGTGGAGAGCTTCGCGGCGCTGGGCGATGCGGCGTCTTTCACCAATGCGGTGACCGAAGTCACCGTGGGCGAGAACGCCTGGGTGGAGCACAGCCGGATTCAGCGGGAAAGCGAATCCGCCTATCACGTGGGTCTCACCGAGATCGCCCAGGCCAGGGACAGCCACTACCGGTCCTTCACGCTTTCCATGGGGGGCGCGCTGGCCCGGCACGATCTCCGGGCCCGGCTCGATGACGAGAATGTCGAGTGCCTGCTCTACGGCCTCTACCTCGGCCGGGGCGACCAGCTGGTGGACAACCACACGGTCATCCGGCATGAGCATCCCAACTGCCGGAGCTGGGAGGTCTACAAGGGCATCCTGGACGACCGGAGCCACGCGGTCTTCAACGGGAAGGTGTTCGTCACTCCCGAGGCGCAGAAGACCGACGCCAAACAGACCAACCGGAACCTGCTGCTCTCCGATACCGCGCGAGTGGACACCAAGCCGCAGCTGGAGATCTTCGCCGACGACGTGAAGTGCACCCATGGTGCCACGGTGGGCCGGCTCGACGAGATCGCGCTCTTCTACCTGCAGAGCCGGGGCATCCCCCGGGACGTGGCCCAGCAGCTCCTGATCTACGCCTTTGCGGCGGAAGTGGTCACCGAGGTCGCCTCCCTGCCGGTTCGCGAGGCGCTCGACCGGCTGGTGCACCAGCGGCTCGGGATCCGGGCCTAGGCGGATCATGACCCCCTTGGCCGTCCCGCCTCCGCGCGAGTCCCGGACCGGACGCTCGGGACCGGTGTGGGATGTGGCCCGGGTCCGGGCCGACTTCCCGATTCTCCAGCGCAGCATCCGCGGGCATCCCCTGGTCTATCTGGACAGCGCCGCGACGGCGCAGAAGCCCCGCCAGGTCATCGAGGCGGTCACCCGGTATTACGAGACCGGCAATGCCAATGTGCACCGCGGCGTACACGCCCTGAGCCAGGAAGCCACCACCGAGTACGAGCGGGTCCGCCATCTGGCGGCCCGCTTCTTCAACGCGGCGGACCCCTCGGAGATCATCTACACTGCGGGGACGACCGCATCGCTCAACCTGGTGGCCCAGAGCTATGGCGGATCGGTGCTCCAGCCGGGCGACGAGATCCTGATTTCCGAAATGGAGCACCACTCCAACATCATTCCCTGGCACCTGGTCGCGGAGCGGACCGGCGCGGTGATCCGCTCGATCCCGGTCATGGAATCGGGCGGCCTCGACCTGGGCGAGCTGGAGCAGCGGCTGGGGCCCCGGACCCGGATCGTGGCGGTGACCCACGCCTCGAACGTGATGGGGGCGATCAACCCCATCAACGCCATCGCCGCGATGGCCCATGAGGTGGGGGCGGTGGTGGTGGTGGACGGCGCCCAGTCGGCCCCGCACCTGCGGGTGGATCTCCAGGCGATCGACTGCGACTTCTTTGCCTGCTCCGGCCACAAGCTCTATGGTCCGACCGGGATCGGCCTGCTCTACGGCAAGCGGGCCCTTCTCGAGGCCATGCCTCCCTGGCAGGG
>DASTEX010000717.1:0-7658 GCA_035709185.1 Gemmatimonadales bacterium | reverse complement strand
GTAGCCATCGTCGAATCAGAGCAGCGCCCCGGTCTCCGGCCGATGGCGTGAACCTTGCCCCTCAAGAGGGACATGACCGACAGTCAGCTGGCAGCACGTGCCCGCGGCCGCGCGCGCCTGCGCATTGCCGTCGTGCTGGGGACCCGGCCGGAGGCGATCAAGATGGCCCCGGTGGTCCGGGCCCTGGAACGAAGACCGGATCTGTTCCAGCCCATGGTCATCGCCACCTCGCAGCACCGGGAGATGCTGGTCCAGGCCATGGCGGCCATGAATCTCCGCGCCGATCTCGATCTCGGTCTCACCCACACCAATCGCACCCTGGCTGAATTCACCGCCCATGCCCTGCTGGCGTTGACTCAGTGCTTTGCCGATGCCCGTCCCGATATGCTGCTGGTGCAGGGCGATACCAGCACCGTGGTCTCGGCGGCGCTGGCGGCGTTCTATCAGGGCATCTCGATCGGTCACGTGGAAGCCGGGCTCCGTTCCGGCGACATGCACCGGCCCTTCCCCGAGGAAGCCAACCGCCGGATCGCCACGGTGACCACCGACGTTCACTTCGCGCCGACCGAACGGGCCCGGGCCAACCTGGTCCATGAAGGCGTGCCGCCCGAGGACATCTACGTCACCGGCAACACCGTGGTCGACGCCCTCGCGGGGATCGAGCCGCGGGATCGTTTCGATAACCCGGCGCTCGAAGCACTGGACTGGAGCGGCCGCATTCTGCTGGTCACGGTGCACCGCCGGGAAAATCTGGGCGACAACCTGCGGGCCCTCTGCGGGGCGTTCCGCCGCATCCTGCTGAAGCACCCCGAGGCCCGGATCGTGTTCCCGGTACACCTGAATCCCCGGGTGCGGGAAGTCGTCTACGCGGAACTGGAAAGGGTTCCGGGAACGACGCTGCTGGAGCCGCTCTCGTATCCTGACCTGCTCGAGGTAATGCGGCGTTCGTACCTGGTGATGAGCGATTCGGGCGGCATCCAGGAAGAGGCCCCGTCGTTCCGGAAGCCGATCCTCATCCTGCGGACGGTCACCGAGCGGCCCGAGGTGGTCGAGTCCGGTTTCGGCCGGCTGGTCGGCACCGACGAGGACCTGGTGGTCGCCACCGCTTCGCAGCTGCTCACCGATGAAGCGGCCTATCGCCGCATGGTCTCGGGCTCCAACCCCTTTGGCGACGGCCACGCCGCCGAGCGGATCGCGGCCATCATTGCCGAGCGATTCGGCCTGCCCTTCGCCGATCCCGTGGCCCTCCGCGCATGAGCCGAACCGGCCCGCTGCTGGGATCGCTGCTGCTGCTGGTCGCCTTCCCCCCGGCCCCGGCCCGGGCGCAGGGACCGGCCGGGTGGCTCCAGTTCGAGGGTTTCTATCATCATGTCACCAACGATTTCGGTCACTGGAAGGGCGCGGCGCTTCGCGCGGTGGTCCCGGCCGGGCGCTCCAACATCTGGTATGCCGATCTGGTGGCAGAGGAGGCGTTCGGCGATCGCGGCGTGTATGCTGCCGTCGGTAACCGCCACTTCTTCGGCCCGTCGTGGTTCACGCTGGTGAGCGCCGGCACTGGAACCGGGGATTTCATTTTCCCCGATCTCCGGGCCGATGCGCAGGTGGGCCACGCCTGGCTCGATCGGAAGAACCTGGTCACCATCCTGGGCGCCACCTATGTAAACTCGAAGGACGTGTACGAGGACTTCGCGGCCAGCGCCACGGTGGCCCTCTACTTCCCGGGCGTCACGGCCGAAGCCGGCGGGCGAATCAACTGGAGCTGGCCCGACGCCGTGCGGAGCGAGCGCGGCTATGCTGCCCTGACGCTGGGGCGGGAACGCCATCGCCTGGTGGTGCTGCGGGCCGGCGGCGGCACCGAGGGCTACCAGCTCACCGGTCTGCTCGAGACCCAGCGACGCTTTACCAGCTATGAAGCGTCGGTCACCTGGCGGCAGTGGCTGGGCGGCCATTTCGGCGTACTGGTAGGCGGCGAATGGTATGACAACCCGTTCTACACCCGGACCGGAGTGACCCTTGGGATCTTCCGTCACTGGTAGACCCATCGAGGACCTCCGTCGCCGGGGAGCCCGGGGCGGGGTCATTCCCCAGCACCGCGCCATGGTGGGCCTGGAGTGGAAGGCCAGCCGGGTAACGCGGGCGCTCCTGCTTTCGCTGCTCTTCACCGCTCTGGTCGTTGTGAGCCTTCCCTGGCTGGGCCGCTTCTACACCATCGCCTATGAACAGCTCGCCTGGTGGGTCGGCCTGCCGGCGGGTGTCGGCGTGCTGGAGGTCCGGGCCGGCAGCCTGCTGACCGTCCCGGTGCCGTGGCTCCGGCTCGAGGCTCCCTGGCCCGGGCGGTGGCACTGGATCGGGGTGGGCGGACTGACCGGCATCGCGCTGCTCGCGTCGTTCCTGCTCCCGGTCCGCTTCCTGCCGGCCCGGTACTTCATCCGGTTCGTGGCCCTCATCCAGCTGGTCTCGCTGGGCTACTTTGCCTTCAGCGACCCGCCCTTCCTCTATCCGCTGCCGGGCTACACCGGCGGCATGCTCATGGCCGGACTGGCCGTGCTGGTGCTGATCCCGATCGTGCTCGGCTTGGTCTTCTACATCTTCGATCACGGCCTGGCCCGGCAGATCCTGTTCACCCTGCTGCTGCTGGGTCACCTGGCCATCCTGCTCCCGCTGCAGGTGTTCCTCCACGGCTGGATGTCCCATTACCTGTCGGCGCTGGTGCAGCCCACCATGTTCTTCGTGTTCGGGCTGCTGGTGGAAGTCCTGGTCTTCGTGTCGTTCTACGGCTGGGCCATGAGCTGGCCGGGAGAGCTCAAGCCCGGGAAGCCCGCGGCATGATCCAGACCATCCTGATCGTCGCGCTCTGGATCGTGGTGGCCATCCTGGTGATCTACACCATCCGCCACTACGTGTTCACCCTCAATCGCGTGTTCGGCCGGCATCGCCAGCCGTATGTGGACATCGGGGTGGGCGACTGGCCGCAGGTGGCGGTGTTCGTCCCCTGCCATAACGAGGAGAAGGTGATCGCCGGGATGCTCGACGCCCTGCTGGCGGCGGACTATCCTCCCGACCGGATGATCATCGTTCCGATCAACGACCGCTCCACCGACGGGACCGGCGAGATCATCGACCGCTATGCGGCGGCGCATCCGGCCCGGATCCGGCCGTTCCACCGCAGCGCCGGCAAGCCGGGCAAGGCGGCGGCGCTCCGCGACGCAACCGACCGATACGACACCGGCATCTTTCTGGTGTTCGATGCGGACTATCTCCCGGGCCCCAACATCATCCGTCAGCTGGTGGCGCCGTTCTTCGATCCGTCGGTCGGCGCGGTGATGGGCCGGGTGGTACCGCACAACCTGAACCGCACGCTGCTGACCCGGCTGCTCGACCTGGAGCGCAGCGGCGGATACCAGGTGGACCAGCAGGCCCGGATGAACCTGCACCTGATCCCCCAGTACGGCGGGACCGTGGGCGGGGTCCGCCGGAGCGCCCTCCTCGACGTCGGCAACTGGGACGAAGACGCGCTGGCCGAAGACACCGACCTGACCTACCGGCTCATCCTCCGCGGCTGGGAAGTGGTCTATCAGAACCGGTCGGAGTGTTATGAAGAGGTCCCCGAGACCTGGCCCACCCGGATCCGCCAGATCCAGCGGTGGACCCGGGGTCACAACCAGTGTCTCCGCCGCTATGCCTTCCCCTTGCTCCGCTTCCCCAAACACCTCCATTTCTGGCAGGTGATCGACGGTGTCCTGCTGTTAGGCGTCTTTGCGGTGGCGCCGGTCCTGCTGCTCGGATGGGCTCTCGCCACGGCCCTGTTCTTCCTGGGCTACCAGTTCTCCGAGGGATTGCTGGTCCTCTTCGCCGTGGCCAGCTACAGCACGCTGGGGAACTTCGCCGCGTTCTTCGAGGTGGCGACCGCCTGCCGGCTGGACGGATCGCGCAACCGGGTCCGCCTGCTCCCGTTCCTGTCCTTCGGGTTCCTGGTGAACCTGCTGGCCATCGCCCGCGCCACGCTGTCGCGCCGCTCCTGGCTGCCGGCACCGGATGCCGGGCCGGAATGGGAGAAGACCGAGCGATACCGGAATGCGCAGGGGGCGCGAGCGTGAACCTGCTCGGCGGGATGCTGCTGCTGCTCTTCACCCTGGCCTGGGCGCTCTTGCCGCTCATCCCGGCACTGCGGGAGTACTTCCGTCCCACGGACGTGGAGCCGTTGAGCATGGTCGGACGGGACAACGCCGACATCGGCCGCTTCGCCCGCAACTTCCGCGAGTACCTGACGACCCAGCTGGAAGGGGCGCCGGCGTCATCCCAGGCGGCGGACGACTGGGTCACCCTGCCGGACGGCACGCCCCTGCTCCGGCCGCCCCGGGTCGCCAACGAGCTGACCCGGAGCGCACTGCCGGCGGGGGCGTCGGACCGCCTGGTGGTGCTGGACCAGAGCACCGTGCTGGAACAGGGCGAGGCCTTCCGGCTCGAGGTCTGGGCCCGGGACGACTTCTTCGGCAGCCCCGGCGCCACCTACCGCGCGTTGCTGGGCGAGGAGAACATCGAGCTGGGTGAAGGATCGGTCAGCCTGCGGTGGACTCACAGCGGCAAGACCCTGGTGACCGGACCGCGGGCGTTCCTCTATGGCCGCACCTCGGCCGGCCAGTCCATCCAGTTAGGCAGGAATGTCCGGTTCGAACGGCTGGGCGCTCCGCTCATCAGTGCCGGACCCGCCGGCGCCCGGGCCAAGCCCCCGCTCGTCGCCGAGCCGAAGATGTTTCTGACGCCGCCTGACGCCAGGCGGCTGGGTGATCACCTCCGGATCGAGGGAGATTTCACCCTGGGCGCCGGGGTCCGCTACCAGGGGAACCTCGTCGTCGCCGGTGCGCTGGTGATCGAGCCGGGTGCCCGCCTGGCGGGAAGTGTGAAGGCAGAAGGCGATCTCCGGATCGGGGCCGGCGCCGTCATCGAGGGGTCGGCGGTAAGCCGGGCCGACATCCGGGTGGGGCAGGATTGCTGGATCCAGGGCCCGGTGATTTCCGAGGAGCTGGTTCACGTGGGCCCCGGGGCGACCATCGGCACTCCCGACGCTCCCACCACCGTCTCCGCCCGGGAGGTATTCCTCAGCAATGGGGCGGTGGTTTCGGGACAGATCGTGACGGTGGAAGGCGGGCTCACGGCCGACTGAGCAGCCCATGCGACGCAGTGGCGCTACCACAGTCACCCGGATTCTGTAGTGGGATCGCAACATTTCTGTTGCGTAGAGCCCGATTAGACAGGGCACGCTGGTTGCTTCCTGAATGTACAGGAGCGTGCCCATGTCAAAGAAATCGACACGAGTGCTGTGGTTGACCGCCGCGGCCGTGTTGGCGGCTGGTCCCCTTTCCGGCCAGACCAAGGTGTATCCCTGGCCCGGCGATCCGTCGTGGGCCCCGTGGACGGTGGCCGGTGGCGCCTCCCAGATCACCGGGACCAATCCCCGCTACGGCAACGGATCCCTGGCGCTTTCCACCACCGGCGGGCTGAGCGACTGGGGCTTCTACGTCCACACGTCGGGCACCGACCCGTGGGGCCGGCTGGGCGACATCACCACCCTGCAGTTCGACTGGTACCGGACCACCCTTCCGACCACCGATCCCAATCTGCCTTACATCCCGCAGTGGCCGGACGCGCCCTGGATGGCGCAGACGCCCGTGTTGCGGCTCCTGCTGGGGCAGGAGATCGACGGCCAGCTGGTCATGAGCGAGCTGGTCTGGGAAAAGTGGTACACCGACCCAAGTGCCACCGCGAACGATCAGTGGGTTACCGAAGACCTGCTGGGCCAGAATTTCTGGCACGCCATGGGTGGGACCATGTACTGGGTGAACGGCGACTGCGAGGTGCAGGAAGGCGGCTTCGTTCCCGACGGGGAAAACCCGCCCTCAGTGTGGGATGGCGGCCTGTTGCTGGGCACCCCCACCGGGTGGGCCAACGGTGAATTCGCCGACCCGGGTGCCACGGCCGCGTGCGCCCTGCAGAACTTCGACCTGAGCAACGCGTTCGTGTACGGGATCGCCCTGGGCGTGGGCAGCAACTGGCCGGATCAGTATCAGGGCTACGTCGACTGGCTCCAGCTCGCCTTCAACGGCGGCGAAGAGATCGGCGACTACGCGGTGTGGGCCAACTTCGAGCTGCCCGACACGACCGTCCCCGAGCCGGGCACCGTGGTGCTCCTCGCGACCGGCTTGGCCGGACTGGGGCTCGCGCGCTGGCGGAGAAAACGCAGCGTCCATTGACGATTGACGCTTGACAATTGACGATTGCGGCCGAGCAATCGTCCATTGTCAATCGTCAATCGTCAATGGAGAGCACCACCTTTCCTTTCGCCCCACCTTCGAACACCAGTTCCTGGGCTCGCGCTGCCTGATCGAGCGGCAGCTCCTGCCAAACCACCGGAGTCAATGAGCCGTCGGCGAAGCCTCCCGCCAGTTCCTGGTGGACCTGGGCCAGCTCGTCATCGGTCGCGTGCCAGAGCATGACGCCGAGCACGGCGGATTCCTTCGCCATGGTCTGACGCGGATCGATCTCGACCCGCCCGCGGTTACCCACGATCAGTACTCGCCCGCCCACGGCCAGCAGCGAGAGGTCCCGGTCGAGGTTGGCATTGGCCAGCATCTCGACGATCACGTCGACCCCCCGGCCCTTGGTTGCCGCCAGTACCTGGGTAGCGGTCTGATCGGTACCGTGGCGCACGGCGTGAGACGCTCCCTGCCGCTGGACCAGCTCCAGACCCTCCTCGCTGCCGGCGGTACCGATGACCAGGCATCCATGGGCCCGCGCCAGCTGGACGGCGGCCAGACCAACGGCGCCGCTGGCGCCATGGACCAGCACGGTCTCTCCCGGGCGGGTGGCTCCCCGCTGGAACAGGGCGCGATGCGCCGTCGCGTATGGCACACCGATCGCGGCCCCCTGGGCAAACGTGAGCCGGTCGGCCAGCAGGTGCACCTGGTTTTCGTTGCAACAGACCCGTTCGGCGTAGCCTCCCACGCCGCGTCCGCCTACGGTTCCCGAGAAATACACCCGGGTCCCGGGCGCGAGGCGCTTCACCTCGGAGCCGACCCTCTCCACGACGCCCGCTCCATCCCAGCCCGGGGTGTATGGCAGCGGCGGCAGCCGCGCATAGGTGCCTGAACGGGTGTAGGCATCCACCGGATTGACCCCGGCGGCGTGATTGCGGATGACGACCTGTCCCGGGCCCGCGACCGGATCGGGCGCTTCTTCGAGCGAGAGCACCTCAGGTCCGCCGAAGCGGTGAACGACGATGGCGCGCATGAGGCATAGAGTATAGCATAGGGGCCGAGAGGCCTTTGCCCGGTGCCCGGTGCCGGGTGCCGTGTGCGGTCCTGAGTTCCTTGTGCCGAGCACTTGGCACTCCTGCGCCCGGCACTGCACCCAGCACTCTGGTCCCGGTACCGCACTCGGCACTCGGCACCCACGGCACCGCACTCGGCACCCGGCACTCGGCTACTCGGCACATGCATCCATCACTGGCCCTCATTCTGGCACTACTGCTTTCGTCCGCCCGCGGACTAGTCGCTCAATCGGCCATGCGGGACACCGTCGAGCTCTACTCGGCGGACCGCCGGGTCCTGGGCCGGCGCTACGCGGTGGAATACGATGCGGTCCGCCGCCAGCGGTACCAG
>DASTEX010000716.1:0-3807 GCA_035709185.1 Gemmatimonadales bacterium | reverse complement strand
TGATCCAGCCATCCCGGCCCCACATTCTGAAGCAGGTAGAGCATCCGGGGATCGCCCGGCCGGTACTCGCCCCGCACCTGCACGTGCCGGCCGGCCTTCAGTTCCAGTCCCGCGCTCCGCGGGCCGGAACGATTCCAGAGGCCCAGGCCGATGGAGCCGGCCATCGAAACCAGCGCGACCAGTAGCGGCCAGAGCAGGCGGGGCGTCACGCCAGCCTCCTGCGGGCCCGGCGGAGCACCACCAGGATCCCAAGCGCCAGCAGTCCCAGGATGAGGAAGAAGAATTCCCGCGGCAGCCACTCCCACCACCAGTCGAACGCCTTCACGATCAGCAGCACGACCACGAAAGCAGTGGTCGCCAGCCGCAGTTCGGCCCACCCGCGCCGGATGCCGAGCCAGATCCCCGCGGCGCCGACGCCGAGGGCGACGACATCGTAGATGAATTCAGCACCCTTCCGTGCGACCGGCAGCAGCGTGAGGCTGCCATCGAGACCGAGCGCCAGCAGCGCCAGAAACGTCATGATGGCGCCGGCCAGCCGTACCGGGCTCGCCAGGTCGGCCGGAACCAGCCGCGGTTCCTGCGCCAGAGCCACCCAGCAGAGTCCCGCGATGGCGTAGCCCTCGGGACGGGTCAGGAACCCGACCCAGTACGCCCCGCTCAGCTGGGTGATGATTCCGAGAACGAAGATCGTGAAGCTCACCACCGCCGCGGCCATGACCAGCCGGAAGCGATAGCCGAGGGCCAGAAGCCACCCGAACCCGCCCCAGCCGAGGTAGCGCCAGGGAGAAGCCGGCAGTCCGTAGATCCTCCCGAGCGCCTCGGAAGCCAGGACCAGGCTGGCGCAAGTCACCAGCCCGGCGAGCCAGGCGAAGTAGAGGGTCCGTTCGCGCCGGGCGGCGAACTCGGTGAGGCCCAGCCCCAGTGGTGGGCCGATCACCAGGAGACCGGTCTGGAGCGGCACCGTCATCCGGCCCCAGTAGCGGTAGAAGAAGAGGAACACCGCGGCGCAGAGCGCGAACGCGCCTAACAGGGAGACGACCCGCATGCCGAGGGAGAGCTGCCGCTCGGTGTCGCTGGCATCGACCTCGAAGGCCCGGTGCAGCCGGTCGATCGTGCCGGAGTGATACTGCTCCAGCTCGGCCCGCCGGGCCGGATCGATGACCGGTCCCAGCTCGCGTTCGGTCTCGGCGAGCTCCTCCCGGAACGCCCGGATGCGGTCGACCCGCCGCTGGGGGTCAGTCAAGGCTCATGGCTCACGGCTCACGGCTCACGGAGTCAGGAAGGTAGATGTTACCCCCCAACTCCCGAAACTCCTTCGCCTTCTGCTGCATCGCCGCTTCGGCAAACTCGCGGATGTCCTGGGTGATCTTCATGGAACAGAACTTCGGCCCGCACATCGAACAGAAGTGGGCCACCTTGGCCCCTTCCGCCGGGAGCGACTCGTCGTGAAAGGCCCGGGCCGTCACCGGGTCGAGCGAGAGATTGAACTGGTCGTTCCAGCGGAACTCGAAACGGGCCCGGCTCAGGGCATCGTCCCACTCGCGCGCCCGGGGATGACCCTTGGCCAGATCGGCGGCGTGGGCCGCGATCTTGTAGGCGATCACGCCCGCCTTCACGTCATCCCGGTCGGGCAGGCCCAGGTGCTCCTTGGGCGTGACGTAGCAGAGCAGCGCGGTGCCGTACCAGCCGATCATGGCCGCGCCGATGGCGCTGGTGATGTGGTCGTAGCCCGGCGCGATGTCGGTGGTGAGCGGGCCCAGCGTATAGAACGGCGCCTCGTCGCACCATTCCAGCTGCTTCTTCATGTTCTCCCGGATGAGATGCATGGGAATGTGCCCCGGGCCCTCGTTCATCACCTGCACGTCGTGCTCCCACGCGATCCGGGTCAGCTCCCCCTGCACCTTGAGCTCGGCGAACTGGGCCTCGTCGTTGGCGTCCGCGATCGAGCCCGGGCGCAGGCCGTCACCCAGCGAGAAGGAGACATCGTAGGCCTGCATGATCTCGCAGAGCTCCCGGAAGTGGGTGTAGAGGAAGCTCTGCCGGTGATGAGCCAGGCACCACTTGGCGATGATGGAACCGCCCCGGGAAACAATCCCGGTGACCCGCTCCGCGGTGAGCGGGATGTATTCCAGGAGTACCCCGGCGTGCACCGTGAAGTAGTCCACCCCCTGCTCGCACTGCTCGATCACCGTGTCGCGGTAGATCTCCCAGGTCAGGTCTTCGGCCACGCCGCCCACCTTCTCCAGCGCCTGGTAGATCGGCACGGTTCCGATCGGCACCGGCGAATTCCGGAGAATCCATTCCCGGGTTTCGTGAATGTCCCGGCCGGTGGAGAGATCCATGACAGTATCGGCGCCCCAGAGCGTGGCCCAGCGGAGCTTCTCGACTTCCTCGTCGATCGAGCTCCGGACGATCGAGTTGCCGATGTTGGCGTTGATCTTCACCAGGAACTTGCGCCCGATGATGGTGGGCTCGAGTTCCGGATGATTGATGTTGGCCGGAATGATGGCGCGGCCCCGGGCCACTTCCTTTCGCACCAGCTCCGGATCCACTCCTTCCCTGAGCGCCACGAACTCCATCTCCGGCGTGATCTCACCTCGGCGCGCGAAGTGCATCTGGGTGACCGGTCCGTTGCCGCGATACGCCATGGGGCGGGCACGCGGGCGGGCGGGCAGGCGGGCGCTACCTGCCGGGCATCCTTCGACCGCCACCACATCCCGCTCGACAATCCAAGGTCTGCGAAGTGGTGGCAGGCCAACCCGCGGATCGATCCCCAGTGGTCCGCTGGTGTCGTACACCCGGAGCGGCAGAGCGCCGCCGGAGAGGGTGATCTCCCGCATGGGTACCCGAATCCCGTGGCCGCCCTCGACGTACACCTTCTTTGAGTTGGGAAAAGCCTCGCCGTAGTCTGACGGTCCGACGGTCCGACGGTCGGATGGTCGGACGGTGTCTGCGGGCGGGTGGGCGGTGTGGGTCATGGCAACAGGCCTCCTTCACTTCGGGCGAGGGGAAGGAGGCCGAGGATCTGCCGCGCTCCCTTCGCCGGTATCAGCCGGATCAGGTTCCAAGGGACTCTCTCAATCCCGCGGTGCGGGATACCCCTGGCGGTGTTACCGGAATTCTACGTCCGCTTGGGCTTCCTGTCATTGTCGGAAAGGTCGGAAGGGTCGTAGCTTCCCCGCTCCTCTCTCCGCCGAGCTGCCGATGACCCTGCGAACCCTGTCGCTCTGGCTGCTGGCGATGGCCGCCTGCCGGAGTGATCAACCGCCCGCCGAGGCAGGTGTCGAACCGGTGTGGCGGGATCCGGCCCCTCACACCGAGCGCTTCGTGAGCACCAGCGCCGGGCGGCTGCACGTGCTCGACTGGGGCGGCACCGGGCCCGCCCTGATCCTGATTCACGGCTACGGCGACTCCCCTCATGTCTTCGACGATTTCGTGCCCGCGCTGGGGGGAGCGTTCCGGGTGGTGGCCTACGCCCGCCGGGGCCACGGCCAATCGAGCGGGGCGGAGGACTACAGCAACGCCGCGCTCGCGGCCGACCTGATCACGGTGATGGACAGCCTGGGGATTGCCCGCGCCAGTCTGGCCGGCTGGTCGATGGGTGGCAACGAGATCACGGCCGCAGCCGGGCTGTACCCCGACCGGGTCGATCGCATCATCTACCTCGACGCCGGATACGACTGGAGCGATCCCGCGCTCCAGCCGGCCTGGGCCGAGGTGCCGGTGGCCCTCGATCCGCCGCCGGAAGCGCGAGCCAGCCTCGACGCTTACCGAAGCTGGTGGCTGACCACCTGGATGCCCGGGGTC
>DASTEX010000715.1:0-4247 GCA_035709185.1 Gemmatimonadales bacterium | reverse complement strand
CTCGGCGCTCGCGATTCTGCCGGGGTTCCTACTGGTGTTCGGGGTGTTCGGCCGGATTCTGCTCCGAAGCTTCCCCGCCGTGCTGGTGGCGGTGGTGCTCGCGGTGCTCCTCAATCTCTGGTTGTTCCGAACCGTCGAGCGCAGTTTCCGGCGAGAGGAGATTCTGACCCGGTGGAAATAGGGGTCTTCTCCTCCGCGTGCTCCGCGGCGCCGCGTGCCTACCATACCTCCTTTGGCGGGGGCGAGCACAACCACGATGCTGCCGGCCTTATCATTGTCCTTCCGTAACCTGAGAAGATCAGACGATCACCCGGAGAGGGCCAGGAAATGAGATCCTGCCTGCTGCTGCTCGGCGCCGCTCTGGCCTGTAGCCACACCGAGGCGGCGCAAACCCCGCCCGATCTCGCCGCGACCATCCAGGCGCGGCTCGACTCGCTCCCGGCGGTCTCTGCGTTCTACGCCAAAGACCTTACCACCGGCCGTGAGATTGCCATTCGGGCCGATCAGCCGATGAATACGGCCAGTGTGATCAAACTCCCGGTCATGATCCTGGCCTATCGTGACGCCGAAACTGGTCGGTTCGATCTCGACCGCCGCCACGTGATTCGCCCGGAGGAGCTGCGGCGGGGGAGCGGGCTGATCCAGACCTTTGCTCCAGGGCTCAACCCCACCATGCGGGACCTGGTGACCCAGATGATCATCACCAGCGACAACACCGCCACCGATATCCTGATCGGGGCGGTGGGGCTCGACCGGGTGAACCGGATGCTGGATTCCATGGGGTACCAGGCCACGCGGCTGCGGATGACGACCGGGGACCTGTTCAAGGCGATCTGGGTCCTGTCCGACAGCACCAACGCCCGTATGACCCACGCCGAGGTCTACCAGCGCGGATTCCCGTCCGACACCGGCATGGCCTCACGGATGTTCCAGATCTCCCGGGACACGGTGTTCTGGCTGGGGCGGATGACGGCCCGTGAGGCGGGACGGATGCTGGAGGCACTCGAACGGGGCAGCCTGGCCGGAAAGCCAGGTACGGACGAGATGCGGGAGATCCTCCGGCGTCAGTTCTACTCCTCGCGCCTTCCCCAGCGGCTGCAGTTCCGGGTCGGCATCGGCCACAAGACCGGTGATATCCCGCCGATCCTGGGGAACGACGTTGGTGTCATGTACTTACCCTCAGGACCGGTGGTCATCGCCGTGTTCGTCAACGAGAACCGGGGGGATTTCTTCAACGTGGAGGCGGCCATCGGGGCCGTGGCCCGCGATGTTGCGGCCGCCTGGGGAGGGCTCAAGTAGGGCTTCCCTGCGGTGGCCTTCGGCCCGATCTTCCGGCATCTCCGGGAGGGATCATGTTAGTAGTTTCCGATATCATGCAGAAGGAGCTCCGCACCATCACCGAGGATGCACCGGTGGCGGAAGCCATCGTGGCCCTCGCCGACGGGCATATTTCCGGGCTGCCGGTGCTCAACCGGGCGGGGGAGCTGGTTGGGGTCGTGTCCAGCACCGACATCCTGGCCGCCGAGGCCGAGAGCGGCAGCGGCACCGAGCTGGAGCAGGTGGCCATTCACACCCAAGTGGGCGATATCATGACCCGCCAGCCGAGGACGGTGGAGCCCACCGCCCCGGTGAAGGTGGCCGCCCAGGAAATGCTCTACCTGGACGTGCACCGGCTGCTGGTGGTGACGAACGGGAAGCTGCTTGGTGTGGTCTCCCAGACCGACATCGTGCGTGCCGTGGCGAGTGGACGGCTTTAGGGGGGCGGGCGGGCAGGCGGGCGGGCGGGCAGCGCTGGCACGGCGGGCCGCCAGTTTCGCTGCGGCTCTTGTCTCGACATGGCTGATCCCTCCTCCGGCCGCCGGGCAGCTGCCGGATTCGGTTCAGCGTCAGATTCATGAAGTCTTCTCCGACTTCGACCACACCAATTCGCCGGGCTGCGCCCTCGCGGTGTACCGCGACGGCGAGATCGTGTTCGCCCGGGGGTACGGGATGGCGAACCTGGAGCTGGGGATCGCCATCGCGCCCCGCACCGTGTTCGACATCGGCTCGACCTCCAAGCAGTTCACTGCGTTCGCCGTTCAGCTGCTGGCGGAAGACGGCAAGCTGTCGCTGGACGATCCGGTGCGGAAGCACTTCCCGGAAATGCCGGCCTATGCCGACCGGATCACCATCCGCAACCTGGTGCAGCACACCAGCGGGCTGCGCGACTACCTGGCCCTCATGTCGCTGGCGGGGTACAACTTCGACGACGTGACCGACGACGCGGACGCGCTCAAGCTGATCGTGCGGCAGCATGCGCCCAACTTTGCACCCGACAGTGAGTGGCTGTACAGCAACTCCGGGTATTTCCTCCTCTCCCAGATCGTGAAGCGGGTCAGCGGCAAGACGCTCCGGCAATTTGCGGCCGAGCGGATCTTCCAGCCTCTGGGCATGCAGGTCACGCATTTCCATGACGATCACACCATGATCGTCCCCAACCGCGCCACCGGATACAGTCCGGCCGGCAACGCCGGTTACCGGATCGACATGTCCAACTTCGAGCAGACCGGTGACGGTGCGGTCTACACCACGGTGGAGGAGCTGCTGCTCTGGGACCGCAACTGGTACGCCGGCACGGTTGGGGGACAGGCACTGCTCGCGCGCCAGCTGGAGACGGGCAAGCTGATGAGCGGTGAGGATCACGGCTATGCCGGCGGGGTGATGGTCGGCCAGTATCGTGACGTGAAGACCGTCCGTCACGGCGGCGCCTGGGCCGGGTATCGCGCCGAGCTGCTGCGTTTCCCGGAACAGCGGACCTCCATCGCCTGTCTCTGCAACCGGGCCGATGCCGATCCCTCGGCGCGAGCGGATCGGGTGGCCGACGTGCTTCTGGCCAAGCTGGGCAGCAAGCCGGCCCGCGAGGGAGCGGCAACGACCCCCGCGGCAACGGTCAGTCCCGAGCAACTCGCGAGGCTGGCGGGAGGCTGGCGCAGCCCGGCCACGGGCGACGTCGTGATCTTCGAGGCCCGCGACGGCAAGCTCTATCTGCTGGGATGGGGCAGGCCGCTCACGCCGGCGGGGCCCGACCGGTTTACTCTCGGTCCTTTCACGTATGTCTGGTCGGCTGAGCCGGCTCCCGCCGTGAAGCTGGAGCGCTCGGGCAAGACCCAGGACACCTATCAACGGCTTCCGGCCGTCACCGTCGATTCCACCGCGCTGTCGGTCTATGCCGGCACCTGGTACAGCCAGGAGCTGGATACGGAGTGGCGGATCGTCCCGGCCGGTAACCGGCTCCGGATCGAAATTCGGGAGCGGCCGTCGGGCATGCTGCGCCCGGCGGGCCCCGATCTGTTCAGCGACGGCCAGCGGCACCTCGTCTTTACCCGCCGGGGCGACCGGGTGACCGGCATGACGGTGTCGGCCGGCCGGGTGCGGGGCATCGGATTCACCCGGAGGGGGACGTGACCTCGGCCGGAGAAGTACTGTACCATCTGGATGAGGAAGTGGCCGGCGCCGATCAGCGGATCCGGCCGTACGTGCGGGAAACTCCACTGGAGTACTCGCCCGGCTTCAGCCGCAACTGGGGCGCGGAGATCTATCTCAAGCTGGAAAACACCCAGGTCACCGGCTCGTTCAAGGTCCGGGGCGCGGTCAACCGGCTGCTGGCCACGCCGATCAGCCAGCGGGTGCTGGGCGTGGTGGCCGCGTCCACGGGAAATCACGGCGCGGCCACGGCGTACGCCATGGCGAAGCTGCGGATCCCCGGGACGGTATTCGTGCCCAAGGGCGCCAGTCCGAGCAAACTGAGCGCCATCAAGGCATGGGGGGCGGAGGTGAAGGTGCACGGGGGCGACTCGCTCGAAGCCGAGCTGGAGGCGCGCCGTTATGCGGAGTCGAAGGGGCTGCTGTACCTCTCGCCCTACAACGACCCTTACGTGATTGCGGGGCAGGGCACCATCGGCGCCGAGCTGGTCCGCCAGCTCGAGCGGATCGACGTGGTCTGCATCGCCGTGGGTGGAGGTGGGCTGGCCGGTGGAGTGGCGGGGTATCTCAAGGGCCTGGGGCGTCAGGTGACGGTGCTGGGCTGTTCCCCCGAGAACTCGAAGGTGATGTACCAATCGGTGAAGGCGGGCCAGCTGCTCGATCTGCCGTCGGAGCCCACCCTGTCGGACGGCACCGCCGGCGGGATCGAGCCCAATGCCATCACCTTCCCGCTCTGCCGGGCCCTGATCGACGACTGGGTGCTGGTGAGCGAAGAGGAAATTGCC
>DASTEX010000714.1:0-4055 GCA_035709185.1 Gemmatimonadales bacterium | reverse complement strand
CGTTAGCCGTTAGCCGTTAGCCGTTAGCCGTTAGCCGTTAGCCGTTAGCCGTTAGCCGTTAGCCGTTAGCCGCGAAGGTGGCTATGAAGAACGATCTCAACCATCACGGCTAGCGACTAGCGACCAGCGACTAATGACTGCAGAAAACATCGGCCGTACCGGCCAACTCCGCCGAGCTGCATGGGGCGCTGCGATGTTCCTGGTGGCGGCGGGATTGGGAGCCTGGCTGATCCTCACTGACCAGCCGCGCGGATGGCGTCTGTTGGTGTTCGTTCCCCTCTGGATGGCGGGGCTGGGCCTGCTGCAGGCGAAGGAAAAGACCTGAGTGGTGCTGGCGTCGCGCGGTCTGCGCGAGACCAATGCGGGACTTCAGCCAGTTGAAGATCCGGAACAACGCGCTGCACTGCGCCGTCAGGCGCGCGGGATTCGTTTCAAGAATACTGTGCTTGCCCTACTGGTCACGGTGGGGGTGCTGCTGATCTAGCGATGGTGGGTTGGCAGTTACGGCTAACGGCTGACGGGTAACGGTTTCAGCTGAACCCCGCATTCCGCACACTCTCCGTCCACCGTCCACGATCTGCCACACCGCGGACACCACGTCGTCGCGGTAGGGTCCCGGTACTCGGGCGGCGCATTCACCAGGCCCTCCAGCATGGGCCGGTCGAACAGTCCGGCCAATTCCCCGTCGGCAGTCCGGTGCTCCACCAGATCATAGGCGCGGGGCCGCACCCAGCGCCGAAAGGCGTCGGGCGAAAGAACCAGTTCCGCGGCCAGTACCGGGGGCGCGCCTCGCAGGGCGCGTTCGAGCACCCCTTCGACCACCGACGGGGCGGCGAAAGGCGAGAACCAGCGGAGACCCGCCCGCCACGCCGCCTTTGACTCCAGCCCGATCGCTCGCAGCGTCCGGATGCCGGCGATCGCCAGCGACAGGGTGAGACCGACCACGACGGCGGCCGTCAACAGGAAGCCCGTCGCCGTCAGCCGCACCGCCGCGAGCGGCAGTCCGATCAGCAGTCCCGCGGTCACGCTGCTGCCTACGAGCGAGAGCCAGGGCGCCCTGCGCCGCGCCGTCTTCCAGCGCGACTCGAGCAGGGCGCGATCAAGCGGCGGCTCGGACGACACTGGAGCCAGGACCAGGGACCGGGTGAACGGCGGGAGCAGCGAGGTGAGATGGATCCGGCCACCCGGTTCCTCCAGCAGCACGGACCAGGGACCGATGCCAGTGCGCCGGAGCACCACCGCACCGGCCGGGACCCGGCGCAGGCCCTCCAGCAGCAGGAGGGCCAGAAAGATCGCCGAGAATTCCCAGTCCATCATGTTACGGGGGTACGGTCAGGCGCTCTGGGTGTCCTCTTTCCCGGTGAGCTTGTTGAACAGCTTCTTCACCGCGGCGGCGAGCGCCACGGCACCGGCCACGATCACCTTCCACAGCTTGCCGAGCAGTCCGCTCTTGGCCGCCATGGCGCCGGCGCCACCGGCCACCAGGGCAGTGAGGCCGTAGGCAGCGACCTTGTCGCCCTGGCGCCATTCGCTGTAGCGGTTGCCCGGCACGTAGTTGAAGCCGGCCAGGACAGTCTCGAACCCTTGCATGGAAGCCGCAAAATCCTCGGGCGACACCACCAGCTCCACCGACATCACGCCCTCGCGGCCCAGCAGGCGGACATTCTGGTTGAGCGAGGACTGCTTCTCGTCGTCCTCGCCCCGAATGGCCCAGGTCAGGTTGTGGGTGACGGAATCGTAGTACGGGGCCCGCTCCCACCCCGTTACATGAAAGGCGCCCCACCCCCGCTCGGCCCGGATCTCGTTGGCCCGTTCGGTGTTCTCCTTGAGCGAGGCCAGCAGCTTGTCGGCATCGAGCTGGTCCTTCTCGTCGTCCTTGATGTAGCCCACGTCGTCGAACGAGAAGAACACCATCCAGTAGGCCTCGGATCCCGGGACCGAGCACACCATCCCGCCCAGCTCATTGCCCTGGGCAATGTTCTGGGTGGCTTCGAGCAGCTTCCCGACTCCCTTTTCGTCCACGAAGCCGCAGTCCTCGGGCACCTTCACCTCCGCCCGGCGGCCCAGCTTCCCGATCGTCGGGCCCCGCTGCCACGGAATGTCGGACTCCGTCCCGTCATCGGTCTGGGCTGGAGCTACCGAAACCGCGGCGGAGGAAAGTCCGAGAAGAAGGATTGCCCGGCAGAAGTGGGTCCGCATGTCGCCTCCGTGGATGAAATGCAGCGAGAACGGGCAAGAAGCAGGCCCCCTGCCGGAGCCGGTCAGACCGGGGTGCAAGTTCCCACGAACCAAATACATACGCGGCGGACCCCGGGGCCCTGCGAAGCACCTCCCGGACCGGCCACCGCAAGCTGCAAGAGGAGAATCGGGCGGAGCGAATGCCTGACGACCAGAACGGCCGGCAGTAAACTTCGGTCCTGCAATGCAAACAACTGCCACCCGGAGCAACCCGATGGTGAGGCGCAACCTGTTCGCCTGGTTCCTGGCGCTGTTCGTGACTGTCCCGGCTCTGGCGCAGAGCCGATCCGCCGAGGGGCTGGATCTCGAAATGGGAGTGAAGATCCCGCTCCGCGACGGAGTTCACCTGAACGGCACGCTGTACCTGCCGCGCGGGCCGCGCACACCCCGCCCCGTGGTCCTGGCCATGACGCCGTACATGTCGGATCGCTATCACGGCTACGCCATCCCCATCGCGAAGCGCGGCTACATCGTCGCGGTGGTGGACGTGCGCGGCCGAGGCAGCTCGGAAGGCACCTTCGACCCCTTCGCGCAGGAGGCGAAGGACGGGTACGACACCATCGAGTGGCTCGCGAAGCAGCCCTGGAGCAACGGCAAGGTCGGCATGATCGGTGGTTCGTACGGCGGGTTCAACCAGTGGAGTATCGCCAAGGAGTTCCCGCCCCATCTCGTGACCATCACTCCGACCGCCGCGGCGCACCTGGGGGTGGATTTCCCCTCGTTCGGCGGGATCGGCAGCAAGTACCAGATGGCGTGGATCAGCTTCACGTCGGGCCGCTACACCTACGGCAGTCTCTTCGGTGACGGCCGGTATTGGGTGGACAAGTACCGGGCGAGCTACCTTGCCCACGTGCCGTTCGCGAAGCTCGATTCGGTGGTGGGAAACCCCTCGCCCTCGTTCCAGCGCTGGCTCCAGCACCCGGATTACGACCAGTACTGGGCTGCGATGGCGCCGTCACCGGAGCAGTTGAGCCGGCTCGCCATCCCCATCTTCACCCGCACCGGCATGTACGACGGCGATCAGATCGGGGCCATGGAACACTACCGCAATCACATGAAGCACGGCACTCCGGAGGCAAAGGCCCGGCACTTCCTGATGATCGGCCCCTGGGACCACGCGGGAACCCGGACGCCGCAGCGGGAATTCGGCGGGCTCACCTTCGACCCGAAGAGCGTGGTGGAAATGGAGCAGCTCGAAGCCGACTGGTTCGACTGGACCATGGGAACCGGGCCGCAGCCGAAACTGCTGCCGAAGCGGGTAGCCTACTACGTGACCGGCGCGGAAGAATGGAAATATGCCGACAGCCTGGAGCAGATCGGCCGCAATCCTGCCCGGTACTTCCTGACCTCACGGGGGAATGCCGCCGCGAGCGTCCATCAAAGCGGCAGCCTGGTGACCGTCCAGCCCCAGGCTTCGGCGCCGGACCAGTGGACCTACGATCCGCTCGACACCCGTCCGGGCGACCAGGAACCGGGCGAACTGGATTACACCGAGCAGTACTATGCCACCACGCTCGACGGCCGGGGGGCAATCTATCACACCGCACCGTTCGAGCGCGATACAGAGATCAGCGGGTTTCCGCGGGCCACGTTGTGGCTGACGCTCGACGTGCCCGACTCCGACATCATCATCTCGCTCCACGAGATCACCCGGGAGGGAAAGAGCATGTTGCTGAGTGATGATGCGCTCCGGCTCCGCTACCGCGAAGGCCGGAATCGGCAGGCGCTGCTCACACCCGGTCAGCCGACCCGGGTGGAGTTCACGAAGTTCCGGTTCATGAGCCGGCGGATCGCGGCGGGGAGCCGGATCCGCATGC
>DASTEX010000713.1:0-3724 GCA_035709185.1 Gemmatimonadales bacterium | reverse complement strand
GTTCGGGCTTCGTCGCCCAGCACCTGACTGGCGGCGACGGAGTGTTCGAGGCCGGCCCAGCTGTGCTGGAAGTCTGGATCCAGAGCGCACAGCAGGAGCTGCACAAGTTCACGATCCCGATAACGCTGGCCTTCTGATCGTCCGACGCCATGAAGAACAGCCGCTGGACCAATCCCAGCGGCTCCGGCGGCGCGAGCTGCGTCGGTCAGTCCGTGCGGTGGGTTTCCGGCATCCGAAGCGCCACCAGCGCTCCGCTGCCGGCCGTCAAAAGGGCGATGGCGCCGATCGCCCACTGCATGCCAAAGAGGTCCGCCAGGAAACCGGCCAGCAGCGCTCCCAGCACGTAACCGCCGTCCCGCCAGAGGCGATAGACGCCGACCGCCGACGCGCGCCACCGCGGATGCGCAATATCACCGACGCTCGCCAGCAGCACCGGGTAGACCATCGCCGTGCCCGCACCGAGCAGCGCGGCGGCCCCAACCCAGAACCAGAAGGCCTTTCCCAGAGCAACCAGGGCGAGCGCCACGCCCTGGACCAGCATCCCGGCCACGATCAGCGATTTACGGCCCCATCGATCGGAGAGCATCCCGGTCCAGAGCTGGAGCCCGCCCCAGACGGCCGGATAGGTGAACGCCAGGAAGCCGATCCTCGCCACGTCCAGACCGGCGGCGGCGAAGAAGAGCGGGAACAACCCCCAGGCGAGTCCATCGTTCAGGTTGTTGACCATCCCGGCCTGGCTCGCGCTCGAGAGGGCCCGATCCCGCCCGAGCGACCGGACCAGGAGCTGGCGGGTCGTGAGATCGGTCTCGCTGTGCCGCGAAGCCCCGCCTTCGAGCGCCACGTGCGGCCGAGTGTCCCGAATCAGCAGCAGCGAGATCATCAGGCCGGCAGCAACCCAGGCGATCCCGAGGTAGAACGGTTCGGGACGCAGCCCGAAGGCGGCGGCAATGTAGCCGGTGGCGAGCGCGGCTCCGGCCACCGAGAGATACCCGGCGAATTCGTTGAGTCCCATCGCCAGCCCGCGCTGCCGCGGTCCCACGAGGTCGATCTTCATGATGACCGTGGTGGACCACGCGAGCCCCTGGTTGATCCCGAGCAATACGTTCGCCAGCACGATCCAGGACCAGCTCGGCGCCCACATGATCAGGAACGGAACCGGCAGGCCGAAGAGCCAGCCGAGGAGGAGCACCTGCTTGCGGCCGTAGCGATCGCTCAGCCGCCCGGCCAGAAGATTGGTGACCGCCTTGATGGCGCCGAAGGTGGCGATGAAGGAAAGGGCGGCACTCTTGCTGGCGAGACCAAATTCCGCCTCGGCCAGCAGCGGAAGCACCGTGCGCTCCAGGCCCACCATCGCGCCCACGAACGCGTTGACCAGCACCAGGAGCCAGAACTGGCGCCGGTTGGCCCTGAGCCCGAGCTGAACAACCTGGACTTCCGGCGATCGGGCTGACGAAGAGGAATTTGACGTCAAGAATCAGAACCGGGCGCAGCTTCAGTCTGTCACGCCCGCGCCCCCGCGTTCCACCGGCAGCCCGGCCGCGGCCCATTCCACCACGCTGTCCTCCAGCCGGGTGGCCCGGTACCCCTTCGTGCTGAGCAGCTCCACGGCTTCGAGGGAGAGCACACAGTACGGCCCGTGACAGTACGCCACCACCTCCTGGTCGCGCGGGATGGAGCGGAGGGTCTTCCGGAGCTCATGCAGCGGGACGGAGCGGGCGCCGGGAATGTGGCCCGCGGCGTACTCCGTCTGGTCCCGCAGGTCCAGGACGGTGACGTCCCCGTTCCGGATGCGGGAGAGCAATTGCCGACGGTCCACCGGGGTCATGTGCTTCCGGCCGTCGAAATACTGGTGCGACAGCTCCCGAACCTCGGCCAGTCGCCGCTCGGCCAGGTCCCGGAGCGCCAGGAAGAAGCCGGCCACTCCCGGGTCAGCCAGCCGGTAGAACACCTGTTGCCCCGCCTTGCGCGACTGGACCAGCCGGGCCTCCCGCAACACCCGCAGGTGGGCGCTGGCGTTCTTGACGCTAAGGCTGGTCTGTGCCGCGAGCGTCTCGACCGGTTTCTCCCCGTGAGAGAGCAGATGCAGCAGCTCCAGTCGATGGGGACTCGCCACCGCCTTGCCGATGCGGGCGAGGTGGGGGTACAAGGCGTCCTTGACGCTGCGGGAGGGACGGGAAGGGGCCACGGCGGATCCTTGACAGTATTCTAATGATCTTTAGAATATTGTCCCATCCCGACGAGCGCAAGCAGGGAGCGGGCCATGACCCAAATCGCGGATTCCCAGGCGTCCCTGGAAGCGGTTCTCAAGGACGAAATCATCCGGATGTACCAGGAAGTGGCCGATCAGCCGGAGAGCCGCTTCCACTTCTTCCATGGGCGGGAGGCCGCCGACCTCTTCGGGTACGACGCAGCCTGGCTCGACCGGGCGCCGGCCGGCGCCGTGGCGTCCTTCGCCGGAGTCGGAAACCCGCACCTCCGCAGCCGGCTGCAGCCGGGGGAAACCGTGCTCGATCTCGGCAGCGGGGCGGGGCTGGACGCGATCATCACCTCCTGGCAGGTCGGTCCCGGCGGCCGGGTCTACGGGGTCGATCTGAACCCTTCCATGTGCGCCAGGGCGCAGGCGCACGCGGCCCTGGCCGGCATGCAGATGGAGTGTCGCGAAGGCACCATGGAGAACATCCCCCTGCCGGATGCTTCAGTCGACGTCGTGCTGTCCAATGGCGTGATCAATCTCTCCTTTCGCAAGCGCCGCGTGGTCCAGGAGATGTTCCGGGTGCTGCGCCCCGGCGGCCGGATGTCCCTTACCGACATCGTCAGCGCCAAGCAGTTGTCCCAGTCGATCGTGAACGACCCCAAGCTCTGGGCCAGCTGAATCGGCGGGGCTCTCCCGGAGGGAGAGATGTTCCGGCTGCTGGAGGAGACCGGCTTCGCGCGGGTCCGCTCGGCGCCGGTGCCTAACTTCCGGTTCCGGAAGGAGGCGACCCAGGACTCGGCGGAGGCCTATGGGGTCAAAGCCGTCATGCTGACGGCGAAAAAGCCCGCGGACCTGTGAGCGACCTGGCGAAGAGCAGGGACGCAATGAGGTAGCCCAGCACGGCGAGCAGGAACACGGCGCCGGTCCCCAGCTCCAGGGCGATCAGCGCCGCCAGCGGTGCCGTCACCACCGATGCATAACCGTTCGCCGCCCAGCTCCAGGCCACGCGGCCGGAATCAGCTCCCGCAAAGTGGCGCAGCCCCATTGAGAAGGGGAATCCCATCAGGAACGAGACCGGCGCCAGCACCACGAGCGCGATCGCCCACCGGAGCGGCAGCGCCAGGCCCTCGGCCCGATGGATCAGCGGAAGCAGGCCGAGCCGGTACATCAGCAGCAACACCGGGATCAGGCCGATGAGATATCTGCCGGTCTCCCATGCCATCCGGTCCGAAACGAGCGACCCGATTCCCGAGGCAATCAGCAGCACGACCAGCACCGCCGTCACCGAGTAGGCCGGATGCCCCAGGAGCAGCACCAGTTGCTGCATCAAGGCGATCTCCACCGCCAGGAATCCCACGCCGATGGCTGCGAAGAAGGTGATCAGCCGCTCCCCCGGCCTCCCCGACATCGTGCTCCGTCCCAGCAGCAGCGGCAGGCCCATCAGCAGCAGGCCCAGCACCGCTCCCTGGATCACCGTTGCCATCAGCGCCAGCGAGCCCCAGTCGGCAAACGACAGCCAGTCTCCTCTCG
>DASTEX010000712.1:0-2551 GCA_035709185.1 Gemmatimonadales bacterium | reverse complement strand
CTATCGCCCGGTCCGGGCCACGCGTGCCATGGTGGAATGGGCCGAGCGGAGCGGCCGTCGCGCGCTGCTCGACAGCGGGTACATCGCCCGGCGGAGCCGGCACAACCTGGGCGTCGCGGTGGACCTCACGCTGGTGGACCTCGGGAGCGGCATCGAGGTCCCGATGGGCACCCCCTACGACACGTTCACCCCGGACGCCCACACCGCCAACGCGGAGGGCCGGATCCGGAGGTACCGGGAGATCCTGGTGCGGGTGATGGAGTCGGAGGGGTTCCGCAACTACGAGAAGGAATGGTGGCACTTCAGCTATCCGGTGGAAGCCGCCGTCCCGCTCGACCGCGTGGTCCGGTGAGGGCGGCAGTGGCCCCATACACAGTGGTCCACTACGAGGCGGGCCGCGCGATATAAGGGAGCGGCCCACAAGGATTTCCTTGACCTCTGCCCGCGAAGCTGGTAACGTGCGGCGTTTCTCACCGCGGGTTGCGCAGTCCCTTGTTCACAGGATGGTTCCGGAATGTTTTTTAGGAACGCTGCCGCCCGGCGCCTTGTCGGGCTGGTGCCTTGGCTCTGTCTCCTGGCGCTGGCCGTCGCCGGCTGCAGCCCGGAGCGGTACCCTCAGACGGCGCTCCTCCCGCTCTCCGATTTCGCCCGTATCGGCGATGATGTGCAGGACCAGACCTTCTACTGGGCGGTCGGCGTGTTCGTCCTGGTGGAAGGGGCCCTGCTCTACGCCATCTTCCGGTTCCGGGGCCGGCCGGACGACCCGCAGCCCAAGCAGGTGCACGGGAACACCACGGTCGAGATCATCTGGACGGTGATTCCCGCGCTCATCCTCGCCGCCATCGCGGTGCCGACGGTCAAGGGGATCTTCGAGACCAACGCCAATCCGGGGCCCGATGCGCTGCGGATCGAGGTGATCGGGCACCAGTGGTGGTGGGAGTTCCGCTATCCCGAGGCGGGGGTGGTCACCGCGAACGAGCTGGTCATCCCGGTCGGCCGGACGGTGGAGCTGATCCAGCACTCCGCCGACGTGGTGCACAGCTTCTGGCCACCGCGATTCGCGGGCAAGCGGGACGTCTTTCCCGGCCGCGAGACCCGGCTCTGGTTCAAGGCCGATTCGGCCGGGCTCTATCCCGGCCAGTGCGCCGAATTCTGCGGGATCCAGCACGCGAGGATGGCGTTCCACGTGCGGGCCGAGAGCCAGGACGAGTTCGACAGCTGGCTGGCCCGGATGGGGACGCTCGGCGCCCCGGGCGCCGCCAGGGCCGCGGCGGGGCCGGACTCGCTCCGGACCGCCAGCGCCGGCGCCAGGCTCCAGCAGCAGGGCGCGGCCGCCGATTCGGCGCAGGCCCCCGGCGACCCGCTCTACGCCCAGGGCGAGCAGCTCTTCAAGACCAAGGGCTGCCTGGGCTGCCACGCGCTGCAGGCGAAGGGCGCCCCCACCGGGCTCATCGGCCCCAACCTGGCCAACGTGGGATCGCGGGCCTATATCGCGGCGGGGTGGCTCAAGAACACCGACGCGAACCTGGAGCAGTGGATCCAGAATCCGCAGGCGCTCAAGAAGGGCGTGCTGATGCCCAATCTGGGCGTGACGGCCGAGGAGGCGAAGGCGCTCCGGGCCTACCTCCGGGCACACAACTAACGGACACGGACATGGCGACGACGGTTCTAGGCGAGCAGCAAGTCCACGCGGCGCACGGCGAGAAGACCGGGCTGTGGAGCTGGCTGACCACGGTCGATCACAAGCGGATCGGCATCCTGTACGGGGCCACCGCCTTCTTCTTCTTCCTGCTGGGCGGGCTCGAGGCGCTGCTCATCCGGATCCAGCTGGCCAGGCCGGACAACACCTTTCTCGATCCGGACACGTACAACCAGCTGTTCACGATGCACGGCACCAGCATGATCTTCCTCGCGATCATGCCGCTCAGCGCCATGTTCTTCAACTACATGATCCCGCTCCTGATCGGCGCGCGGGACGTGGCGTTCCCCCGGCTCAACGCCTTCAGCTACTGGGTGTTCCTGCTGGGCGGGCTGTTCCTCAACGTGAGCTTCCTCTTCGGCGCGGCGCCGGACCAGGGGTGGTACGGCTACGCCAACCTCACCTCGCGGCAGTACTCGCCGGGCCCCAACGTGGACTTCTGGAACCTCGGGCTCCAGATCCTGGGCATCGCGTCGCTGGCGGCGGGCGTGAACTTCTTCGTCACCGTCATCAACCTGCGCGCGCGGGGGATGACGATGATGCGGATGCCGATGTTCGTCTGGATGAGCTTCATCACCCAGATCCTGATCCTGCTCGCCTTCCCGGTGATCACGGTCGCGCTGATCCTGCTGATGTTCGACCGGTTCTTCGGCACCCACTTCTTCATCCCCGCCGGCGGCGGCGACCCGCTGCTGTGGCAGCACCTGTTCTGGATCTTCGGGCACCCCGAGGTCTACATCCTGATCCTGCCGGCGTTCGGGATCATCTCGGAGATCCTGCCGGTCTTCTCCCGCAAGCCGCTCTTCGGCTACGCCGCGATGGTGTTCTCCGGAGCGTTCATCGCCTTCCTCG
>DASTEX010000711.1:0-3005 GCA_035709185.1 Gemmatimonadales bacterium | reverse complement strand
GCGGTCCCCGGGAAGTGGTGATCCGCTCCGATTCGAGCGCCAGCTGGGGGAAGGAACATTCCCGCTGGCGGATCCTGCCCGGCAACGTGATCAAGATCGCGGTGGGCGGTGAGTGGGAAACCTACAAGTACAAGGTGAAGGGCAACCGGCTCACCATCTCCGGCGGCGACCTGGTCGATCCGGTGACCCTCACCCGGATCGGCCCCGCGTCGCCCCGCCCGGACCATGTTCCGGTGCCGCCCGATCCGGACGTTGAGCCTCCGCTAGATTCTCCGCTAGAATAACGAAAGCTCGGTCTGCTCCGGCGGTTCGGGAGTGGGGATGGGAATGGCCGGCAGCGGCTGATCCTGGAGTGCCACGTGCACTTCGCCGGAGAAGCCTCGCCGTCGCAGCACTTCCTCCACCGTCTGGCGCGCGTGCCCGGGGTCGTTGCACTGCTGGCTCAGGTGCGCCAGCACCACCACCCGCAACTCCCGGTGCATGACGCTCGCCACCAGGTCGGCCGCCGCCCGGTTGGACAGGTGCCCGTTCGAGCCGGCGATGCGCTGCTGGACCGAGGGCGGATAGTCGCCGGTGCGCAGCATCAGCTCGTCGTAATTGCTCTCCACCACGATCGCGTGCGAATTCTGCATCAGAAAGCGGACCGCACTGCTGGAGCGGCCCACGTCGGTGGCGAAGGCCACCCGGGCCCCCCCGGGCGTCTCGAGCGCCACCGCCATCGGCTCCCGCGCATCGTGGGTGGTGAGGGAGGGGTGGACCAGAAAGCCGTTGAAGTTGAGCGGGCGGGCGTGCCGGAGCGGAATGAACGACACGCTGTCCGGGGCTCGGAGCGCGGTCCAGGTTCCGCGGGAACAGAGTACCGGAATGCCGAGCCGCTCGGCGAGGGCCAGCGCGCCGCCCGAGTGATCGCCGTGCTCGTGGGTGATCACCACGGCCACGGTCCGCTGGAGGTCCAGCCCGGCCAGCTCGGCCCGGCGCTGCAGAGTCCGGGGGCCGAACCCGGCGTCGATCAACACCACCCCGTCCGGCGTATCCAGCGCGAACGCGTTTCCCCGGGAACCCGACCCCAGGACAAAGAGGTGCATCATCGGGCCAGGCGCGCGTGGAGGGTGCGGAGCCACTGTTCGCGCTCGGCCGTGAACGGGATGCCGCGGCGCGGCATTACCCGGCCCGCGATGCGCACCAGCCCGTCGGCGTCGATCCGTTCCTGTCCCCCGGCTCCCCAGGCAAAGGGCGCCACGTTCTTCGGGACCGGGTTTCCCACCACGCTGGCCCCGGCGCCCACGATCGTGCCGGTGCCCAGCATGGTACCGATACCCAGCTTGGCGTGATCGCCGATCAGGCTGCCGAGGAACATGCGACCGGTCTCGATCCGGCCGGTGGCGGACTCGAGCCGAATCGGGCCGTAGGTGTTCTTGAGGTTCGACGTGATGGTGCCGGCGCCGAGGTTGGCCCAGTGGCCGATGACGGAATGGCCCACGAAGCCGTCGTGGCTCTTGTTGCCGTAGCCGATCATGACCGTCGTGGCCATCTCGCCGTGCACCCGACATTCCGGGCCGAAGCTGGAATGGCGGATCTGCCCACCCGACAGGACGGTATGCCGGCCGGCGAAGAGCGGCCCCGCCAGCCGGGTGCCCGACCGGACCTCCACCCCTTCGGTGAGAACCACGGCCCCCTTGCGGGTATCGAAGACCACGCCCGGCTCCACCTGCGCGTCGAGGCACACGACCTGGCCGGGATCGCCTAACACAATGCACCCTGGCGGAACCGGGTCGGACGGCGCGGCGGTGAATTCCCGGCAGTCGAACCCCAGCAACCGCTCCAGCGCATCGATCAGCTGCCAGGTGCCCTCCAGCACCAGGGCCTCCACCTCCATCGCTTCGCCCCGGTCGTCGGGACCGTTCCAGGCCTCGCCCGCTTCGAGCCGCCAGGCGATGGTAGCCCCTCCCGCAGTGAGCCGGCGCACCGGCCGGAGACCTTCGATCGAGTTGCGCACGAAGTCGAGCGCCGCCCGGGGCGGCACCACGTGCGACCGTGCGATCACCGCCGGCCCGGCCACGTCCTCGGGCGGGATGACCGGAGGGCTGTCGACGTCCACGAACCCGGTGAGGTGGGGCGACAGAATCCCCGCCGTCGGAGCGCCGATCGCCGCCTCCCAGCGCTCGCGGATCAGCCACGCACCGGCGCGGAGCTCGGAGACCGGGCGAACCCCGGTAAAGGGCGCCCACGCCGCCGACGCGAAGGGTTCCAGCAGGAAGAGCCGGGTCATGGAAGCTCGCGGATGTCCGGCGGGAGGGCGTCCAGGGTCTGCTTGAGATCGGCCGCGCGATTCCGGTCGAGGACCAGGACCCGCTCGTTGGCATGGATCACGATCACGTTGGCCAGCCCGCTCACCACGATCGGCGTTCCATCGGACCAGGCAATGCAGTCACGGCACTCGTGCATCGCCACCGGACCGACCGCGACGTTGCCGGCCGCGTCAGGCTGGCGCAGGCGTGCCAGCGCATCCCAGGCACCCACGTCGTCCCAGGGAAAATCGCCCGGCAGGGTCATCACGCGTCCGCTCCGCTCGAAGACCGCGACATCCACGGCGATGGGTTGGACCGAAGAGAAAAACTGTTCGACCTTCTGCTGCGCCAGCAGCGGCAGCGCGGCGGCCACTTCGGGCGCATGGGTCCGCACTTCCTCCAGGAAACGCCGGGCGGTCCACGCGAAGAGCCCGCTGTTCCAGAGCGCGCCCTCGGCGATCAGCCGACGGGCCTCCTCCCGATCCGGTTTCTCCCGGAAGCGCTCCACTCGCCGCACCGCGCCGCCGACGGCACCACCCGGAACAATGTACCCAAAGCCGGTTTCGGTCCGGGACGGCCTGATGCCTACCGTGATGAGCGCATCGTGCTTCCGTGCTGCCGCCAGTGCGGCCCGCGCCGCCCGGCGGAACCCGTCCGGGTCGGCCAGGTGCCAGTCGGCGTGCATCGAGAGGATGGTGGCGTCCGGATCGCGATCCT
>DASTEX010000710.1:0-5235 GCA_035709185.1 Gemmatimonadales bacterium | reverse complement strand
GCTGGTGCAGCACATCAGCCCCAAGGCCGGCTTTGTCGACGTCGCCATCGACCCGTCCAACCCCAACGTCCTCTGGGCAGCCAGCTGGGAACGTCAGCGCGGCCCGTACTTCCTCCAGAGCGGTGGGCCCGGCTCGGGGCTCTGGAAGAGCACCGACGGCGGTGAGACCTGGACCCTGGTGAAGGGCGGGGGACTGCCGGAGAGCACCTTCGGGCGGATCGGGATCGCGATTGCCCGGAGCAACCCGAAGATCATCTACCTGATGGTCGAAGCCGATACGATGCCGAATCCCCGCCCCAAGGCGGGCGACAAGCCGCAGACCCGCCCGAGCGGGCTGTACAAATCGGAAGACAGCGGCGCCACCTGGAACAAGATGCAGCCGCAGAATGTGCGGCCGTTCTACTACTCGCAGGTCCGAGTCGATCCCAAGAACCCGGACCGGGTGTTCTGGTCGTCCACGCCGGTCAACTTCTCGCTCGACGGCGGCAAGACCGCCCGCACCGCGACGCAGGGCCTGCACGTCGATCATCACGCCATGTGGATCGATCCCAATGATCCCAGCTTCATGGTGGTCGGCAACGACGGCGGGATCGGGATCACCTTCGATGGCGGGGGCAACTACATCTTCAACAATTCGTTTGCCATCGGGCAGTTCTACAACATCAGCTACGACCTGGCGGTGCCGTACAACGTGTGCGGCGGGCTCCAGGACAACGGCTCCTGGTGCGGCCCCAGCCGCCGGCGCGGGTCCATCAGCAACATGCACTGGGTGAACGTGAGCGGCGGCGACGGGTTCGTCACCCAGCAGGACCCGACCGACCCCAACATCATCTACAGCGAATCCCAGGGCGGAAACATCGGGCGGCTGGATTACCGCACCGGGAACCGCGTGGGACTGCGGAAGCCCAGCTGGCGGCAGGCCTGGCTCAAGTGGCAGGACTCGATCATCGTGGTCCGGGGCGACACAACCCGGCCGGAAACCCGGGAACAGCGGACCCGCATCGCGGCATTCCGCCGCCGGGCCACCCAGGACTCGATCGATCTCAGCCTGCGGTGGAACTGGAACACGCCCTTCTTTCTCTCGCCTCACAACCCCAGGGTGATGTACATGGGGGCCAACCGGGTGATGAAGTCGGTGAAACAGGGCGACGACATGTTCCCGATTTCCCCCGATCTGACCACTCGCGACACCATGAAGATCCGGGTGAGCACCCGGACCACCGGCGGGGTCACCCCCGACGTGACCGGGGCCGAGACCTACAGCACCATCGTTTCCCTGAACGAGTCGCCGCTCCGCGCCGGCCTGCTCTTCGCCGGTACCGACGACGGGAAGCTCTGGGTCAGCCAGAATGACGGCGGGACCTGGGAAGATCTCACCGGACGGGTGCCCGGGGTTCCGGCCGGGACCTACGTCAGCCGGATCGAGCCGTCGCACCACGACGAATCGACGTTTTATGTGACGTTCGACAACCACCGCAATGGCGACTTCACGCCCTACGTGTACGCCACCAACGACCTGGGTCGCAGCTTCCGGTCGATCGTCAATAACCTGCCGACAGGCGGCATCGACTTCGTTCACGTAATCCGGGAAGACCCGGTCAACCCCGACCTGCTGTTCGTGGGAACCGACGTCGGCGTGTATGTCTCCACCAACCGGGGCCAGTCGTGGCAGAAGTTCATGACCGCCATGCCGACGGTGCCGGTGCACGACCTTCAGATTCATCCCCGCGACCGCGAGCTGATCGCGGGCACCCATGGGCGCTCGATCTGGGTCGTCGACATTGCGCCGCTCCAGGAACTCAACGATGCGGTGCTGGCGAGCGGCCTCCATTTCTTCAAGCCAAAGACGGGATACAAGTTCAACCAGATGCCCGACGGCTTGGTGGGCGGCGGCGGCTTCGGGTACGGTCACATGGCGTTCGTGAGCTACAGCCCGCCCCAGGGCGCGGAGATCGTTTATCGGGTGGCGCCGGGAACCCCGATCGGCCGCGCCAGCATCGTGATCCAGGATGCCGCGGGCGACACGGTGCAGACGCTCAACGCGTCGGGCTCGTCCGGACTGCAGCGGGTGTACTGGAACTTCACCATGCGCCGGCCGCCCCGGCCGCCGCTCTCGCCGGCGGGCAAACGCGACAGCGCCCAGATCGCCGTCAGGATCGACAAGGTGATCGATTCGCTGGTGGCTGAGGGAGTCTCCCGGGCCGGGCTCGATTCGGCCAAGACCCAGATCCTGAGCGGCCAGTTCGGCGGGTTCGGCGGTGGCGGCGGTGGTGGTGCACCCCAGCAGCCGGGACTGGCCCGCTTCCAGCCCCGTCCGGGCGAGGGTGGCGTGGTGGGCCAGCGGGGCCAGGCCGGTGGCGGCGGTGGATTCGGCGGAACCCCACTGGGCCAGATTGCTCAGGGACTGGGCGGCTTCCAGGCGCTGCAGCAATTGGGACTGGGCCAGGGCGGCCCGGCGCCCCAGGCCGACGCCGGCGACTACAGCGTGACCATAACGGTTGCCGGCAAGAGCGTCCGTCAGCTGATCAAGGTGGTGAACGTGAGGCCCACTGGAGGGTTGCCGGAGCCCGAGAACTAGCTGTCAGCTGTCAGTTATCAGCGTTCGGAATCGCCACGCCCGACGGTCCTTCTCCGGACTGTTCACCCCCAAGAAGAAGGCGCCGAGTTTCTTGGCGCCTTCCCTTTTATCGAACCTACTGACAGCTGACAGCTGATAGCCGATAGCTGACAGCTATCTACCCGGCTGCCAGGTGACCGACAGCCCGATGTTCACCAGCCGCTCGTACAGCGTGTCGTCGTCGCGCTGGCTGAAGCGGTTCATGTACCAGTCAACCGAGGGTGTGATGAACAGGCTGCGCGAGACCCGGATTTCATAGCCGGCTCCCAGCACCGTGGCGAATCCGGTTTCCGACGTGCCGTCCACGAATTCACCGTCCACCGCGGTTACGCCAAGACCGACCCCGCCCTTGAGGAACAACCCGGCGTTCCGGGCCGGGTAGAACCGCGCGACCGCCATGACCTCCGTGAGCGACTCGGTGACGTCGAACCCGTCGACATCGTTGTACTCGTACCACCAGGCGGCCACTTCGGCGCCGAGGCGGAGATTGGGATTGACCGTTCCACCCAGGCGTAACGCCACGGTAGGCTTGTCGAGGGATTCGGTGAAATCGTCCGAGCCGAACTTGTAGGACTCGTAGCCCCAGCCCAGTCCACCTTCCAGCCAGAAGCCACGCCGAAAATGCGAAGGCGAGACGTCGACGATGCCGCGCCGCTGGGCGTGGGCCGATTCATTCACCAGGGCCAGGGCCGCGAGCGAGAGCAAGGCCAGGCGAATTGAGCGAATCATGTGGGACCGTTCTCTGTAGTGGTCACGCACCCTGAAGTGCAAGTGTCGGGCCTTCGAGATGGCCGGGACTATCTTGTTGTCATGAAGAATCTTAGCAGAAGCGGCCCCGGCGAAACCCAGGTCGGCCCTGTCCCCGGGTTGAGACAGACATGAACCGGCGCGCCCCGAGCCCGGAGTCAGGCAGGACCCGCCTGGGATTACTGATCGTTTCACTGGTGATTTCGGGGATCTGTGTCGGACTGGGCATCTGGCAGAGCCGACGGCTGAGTGCCCGGCACGCGCTCAACGCCACGACTGAAGCGGCCCGGGCGATGCCGGAGCTGAACCTCAACCGGGCCGGGCCCAGCGGGGTGTTGGACCAGCGACGGGTCACTGCCCGTGGTCGGTTCGATCACACCCGTACTTTCATCCTCCGCGGCCGGGTCGATCGCGAATCTCCCGGAGTCCAGGTGGTGGTTCCGCTCCGGCTGGACGGCCGGTTGGATGCGGTGCTGGTCAACCGGGGATTTGTGCCCGCCCCCGACGCCGCCCGCCCTGACACCTCGATGATCGACCGGACCGAAGAGGCCGCGGTCAGGGGACTGGCGTTACCCATCCCGAGTTCTCCCGACAGCGGAGCGCCGATTTCCTATGGTGGCGCCGAAACCTGGCGCCGGCTCGACCTGGCCGCGATCCGTGGCCGCCTCCCCTACCCGATCCTCGACGTCTACATCCAGGAGATCGCCCCCGACTCGGCAGGAACGCCGGCCCGCTGGCCCCGGCCGACTGCCCTGCCGCCCCTCGACGACGGGCCCCATTTCTCGTACATGGTTCAGTGGTTCGGAATTGCGGCGGTGGCGCTGGTGTTTGGGGTCGCAGCTACCCTGCGACGGTCGAAGGAGGTCGAAGACGGTCGAAGGCAGTCGAAGACGGTTAGCTCTTAGTCACCATCTTCGACCATCTTCGACTGACTTCGACCGTTTTCGACCATCTCCGGGCAGATCCCCCGATCGTAGAGGTACGGTCCCCCCGTCTCCGCATCGGTCCAGGGAAAGCCGCGGCAGACAGCCGGATAGTACGGCCGGTCATGGAGCATACACGTGTTGTTGGAGTGGAACACGCAGTAACCCTTTCGCACCCGGGTGCGCCACTCTCCCCAGCGAGTCTGGTAGACCAGGTCTTCTCCGTGATGCCGGCGAATGGCCTCGGCTTCCTCGTCACTGACCGTGGTACCGTAACGGCAGCAGGCCGACTGGTGGGGACAGGGGAAGCAGGGCAGCGCGCGAAGCGCCGTCACGGCTGCTTGACGACCTCGGCCAGCACCCGTCCTTCGACGGCTTCGGTCGGCTTCACTCCCAGCAACGCCGCCAGCGTGGGCGCAATGTCCACGGTCCGGGCCCGGGTGGTGTGCTTCCCGGGTGTTATGCCCTTCCCCATGAAGGCAATGGGAACCAGCACATCGTCGCGGTTGGTGGTGCCGTGCGTGGTTGCGCTCGGACTGAAGCTCCAGATGTAGCCGGGGGCCAGGCTGGCCGCGGCCAGCCAGGGGAAGTCGGACGGAATGCTCCGGCGCCAGCGCATGGCGTCGAGATCGGCCGTGTCGGCGGCCGCCAACGTTCGCGGCGTGTAGATCCGGGTAACCCCCGAGTGTCGCGCCAGACCGGACGCCAGCGCACTGGCCAGACTGTCCACGTTCACGCCGGCCTCGCGCAGCGCGGGGACATCACCGTACAGCAGTCCGTTGTTGAAATCGATTCCGAACCGCCGCGAGTAACGCTGCTCCAGCGCGACCTCGGCCGCCAGCGCCACAGAATCTCCCCTGGCCCGGCCGCCCATCCGGCCCTTCCAGCGGGTGAACTCCGGGAAGGACGTCACGCCGTGATCCGTGGTGAGGACGTAGAGGGTACGTT
>DASTEX010000709.1:0-9589 GCA_035709185.1 Gemmatimonadales bacterium | reverse complement strand
CGAAGCGGACCAGGGCAGCGTCCATTCCATCGAGCGAGGTTCCCGACATGAGCCCGACCGCAAGTGAGGGACGTTCGGGCATCATTCGCGCACGGCCGGCGGGTCCCCCAGGATGGGACGGAGATGGTGGTCGTGCGCGGCCAGCAGGACCTGGGCCTCGTCCCGGCTGATGCCTTTCGCCACCATGACGATGGCGGTCCGGACGCTGCCGCCGGCCGCGTCGATCGCGCGCCGGGCCGATGCGCGGTCGGTCCCGGTGACCTCCATCACGATCCGCTCGCCCCGGTCCACCAGCTTCTGGCTCCAGGCCTGAAGATCGACCATCAGATTGCCGTAGGTCTTGCCCAGGCGGATCATGGCGCCGGTGGTGAGCGTGTTCAGCACCAGCTTGGTGGCGGTGCCCGCCTTCATCCGGGTGGAACCGGTGACCACCTCGGGCCCGGTCAGAACCGTTATGCAGACATCGACCGTGTCTCGCAGCACCGCCGGCGGCTCGGCGCAGGTCAGCAGCACCGTGTGCGCGCCCAGCGTCTGGGCCCGCCCCAGCGCCGCCCGCACGTACGGCGTGGCGCCGCTGGCCGCGATCCCCACCACGGTGTCCTTCTCCCCGACCTGGTGGGTGTCCATGGCGGTGATGCCCGCGTTGACATCGTCTTCCGCTCCTTCGGCCGATTTCACCAGGGCCCCGAACCCGCCGGCGATGATCCCGACGACCATGCCGGGCGGCGTGCCGAATGTGGGTGGACACTCCGAGGCATCCAGCACGCCCAGCCGCCCGCTGGTCCCCGCACCGATGTAGAACAAGCGCCCGCCCGCGCGGAATGAGGCCTCGATCAGCTCGATCGTCCGGGCAATCTCCGTGCGCGCCCGATGGACCGCGGCGGGCACAGTGGCATCTTCCGCGCCGATCAGGTCGACGATCTCGAGCGCCGTGGCGCCGTCGATCTGCTGGGTGCGCGGATTACGCCGCTCGGTCAGCCGAAGGCCGGCATCGGTCATGGACAGTACTCTTTCAGGCAGAGGGAAAATCGGCCCAGTTCGGAGGGGAGGATGCGAATGCAGAGTGCTCCTCCCTCCCACTTGCTCCGATCCTCCCTAAGTTAATACCGGCATCCATCTTCGAGGATTTCGTGCGCCTTCGCATTCCGCTCGTCGTTCTGCTCGGCCTGGCCGGGGCCTGTGGCCCGGCCCCACCGCAGTCGGCGCCGGTCACCGCCCGCGTCTGGCCGCTGAGCCAGCGCACCGCCGTGGTCACCGGGCCGCAGGCGATGGTGGTGAGCGGAAGTCCGCTGGCCAGCACCGTCGGCAAGGTCATCCTCCAGCAGGGCGGCAATGCGGTCGACGCCGCGGTGGCCGTGGGGTTCGCGCTGACCGTGGTGCATCCCGAAGCGGGCAACATCGGCGGCGGCGGCTTCATGGTCATCCGCCTTAAGGATGGGTCGGTCGCCAGCCTGGACTACCGGGAAACGGCACCGGCAGCCGCCACGCGCGATATGTACCTCGACTCGCTCGGCAACGTGACCGACAAGAGCATCACGGGCCATCTCTCGGTTGGTGTCCCGGGCAGCGTTGCCGGGATGGCCGAAGCCCACCGGCGGTTCGGCAGGCTGCCGTGGCGCGATGTGGTCGAGCCGGCCATCGCGCTGGCGCGCGACGGATTCACGGTGGATCTGTTCCGCAGCAGTTCGATCCGGGCCGACTCGGCCCGGCTGAGCAGCTTTCCTGCTTCCGCGGCCGCCTTCCTTCCGGGGGGAAAACCACCGGCGCCCGGTACCATCCTCCGGCAGCCGGAGCTGGCCGCCACGCTGACCGACATTCGCGATCGCGGCGCTGACGGCTTCTACCGGGGACGGGTGGCGGACCTGCTGGTCGAGGAAATGCGACGGGGCGGCGGGCTCATCACGCACGCCGACCTCGAGGGTTACCGGGTACGCTGGCGTGATCCGGTGACGACCCGCTACCGCGGTCACACGATCCATTCCATGGGCCCGGCGTCCAGTGGTGGTGTCACCCTCTCGCTCATCCTCAACGTGATGGAGCGGTGGGATCGCCTGCCCCAGTTCGGCAGCGCCGACCTGCTCCACTTCGAAGCCGAGGCCATGCGGCGCGCGTTCACCGAACGGAACCGCTGGCTGGGCGATCCGGACTTCGTGCAGATGCCGCTCGACCGCCTGCTCTCGAAGGAGTACGCGGCGGAGCTCCAGCGCGAAATCGATCCCGCCCGTGCGACCCCGACCCCGCCGTTCCGCCCGACCAGCGACGGCCCGTCAACCACGCACTATTCCGTGGTGGACGCCGAGGGGAACGCGGTGTCGACCACGACGACGCTGAACAACTCCTACGGCAGCGCCGTGACGGTGACCGGCGCGGGATTCCTGCTCAACGACGAGATGGATGATTTCGCCTCCGCCCCGGGCAAGCCGAATATGTACGGCCTGGTGCAGGGAGAGGCCAATGCCATCGCGCCGGGCAAGCGCATGCTCTCCGCAATGACCCCGAGTATCGTGCTCGATCCCTCGGGCAACCTGCTGCTGGTGGTGGGCACGCCGGGAGGACCGACCATCATCACCCAGGTGTATCACGTCATCTCGAACGTGATCGACCACCGCATGAGCTTGGCGGAAGCGGTCGCCGCGCCCCGGATGCACCACCAGGCGCTGCCCGATCAGATGCGGATCGAACGGGGCTTCGATACCACCGTCATCGCCACACTGCAGAGCCGGGGCCACGAGGTCCGGGTCGGCGGCCCGATGGGCGACATCGCCGCCATCATCCGGACGGCACGAGGCTGGGAAGGAGTGGCGGATCCAAGACGGGGAGGCGGAGCGGAGGGCTACTGAAATGCAGATTGCAGAGTGCAGAATGCAGATTGGAGCAGGGGTGCTGAAGTAAAAACGGAGAATGCAGAAGTGAAACCCCGAGGGAAGTCACTTCTGCATTCTGCACTCTGCACTCTTGAGGGACAAAGGGCCTTGGGCCGAACCTTGGGGCACAGGATTCTGAGTTGGGGGGAGATGCCTCATCCCGCGCCGATACGTCTGGCCTGTACCCTTTGTCTCTCTACTGCTTCACTCCAGCTGGCCTGCTCAACTGGTGGTGACGGTTACCGGGTCCTTGAGCTTCACAACTATCCGGCCGCCGGACGGAATTACGATGTCCCGGTCGGCTGACTTGATTGCGATCGCCGTTCCTGCGGCCGCGCCGATGGCGCCACCAACCACTGTCCCTGCTGTCTTCTTGGTCAGGATCTGGCCCACGATGGCCCCGACGGCCGCGCCGGCGGCAACCTTGCCCGCGTCTCCCGCGGTCACGCCCCGGCCCTTCAGCTCGTACTGCAGGTCGGTGATTTCACCGTTGATATCGTACGACTTGCCACCGGTGCTCATGCTCACCGGCAGAATGGCCAGGGTGCCGGGCTTGTCCTTTGATTCGGCTTCCTTGCTCTCCACGATCCGGAACGTCATGGTGGCGCCGGCCGGAATCACCGTGCGGCCCGACGCATCCGTCACCGCTTCCGAGATGTTGGCTGTGAAGGTCTCACCCGCCTTGTTCCGCCGGGTCGAGATCTCCGCCGTGGTGGTGGAGACGATCTCGGCGCCCGCCGGAGCGGTCCGCGTGGCCGGGGCCGCAGGCGGGGCCGCCGGTGGAGGGGCCGGCTGGGCGGCTGGTGGAGGCGCGGGCCGGGGACTGGGGGGCGGAGGAGTGGGCTGGGCCGCTGGCGGTTGAGCCGACGGCGGCAGCTCCTGGGGTGAAGCGTATTGGGTCGTATCCCGCGGCGACAGCGCGATACCCGTGGTATCCGCGCCGGGCTCGCGGTCGCCGCCACAGCCTGCTGCGGTAACCGTTAGGGCCAATGCGAGCATGCTTCGAATTTTCACCGTCGCCTCCAGGAATCTTTTGAAGTGGTAAACAGGCGAAAGGCGATGAGGGGAAGCAAACTGCGCTACCCACCTTTCGGGGATGGACGCTCGAGGAATGGCACTATGCACAGTCTTTTCCACTCTTGCACATTATGTCGAATGTGCCTCACAAAAATAGCTTAACCGGATCATAACCAGCGTCGCAGAAACTCGGGCGTGAGGCCCTGGAGCCACCCGGCCATTCGGGTAAACTGTCCACTCACCAGCAGGATTCCTACCAGCAAGAGCAGGGCCCCGGAGACCTTCTGTACCAGGGCCAGGTGGCGACGAAACCCCTTGAACCAGTCCAGGAACGATTCCACGGCCCACGCCGTGAGGAGGAACGGCACCGCCAGGCCGGCGGAATAGAAGGCCAGCAGCAGGATCCCCCGCTGGACATCGGCCTGGGAAGCCGCCAGCCCCAGAATGGCGCCCAGCATCGGCCCGATGCAGGGCGTCCAGCCCGCGCCGAAGGCCATGCCGACCAGGACGGAGCCCAGGTATCCCAGCGGCTTCCGGTCGAGATGGACCCGCTGCTCCTGCTCCAGGAAGCGGAGTTTGATGACCCCCACGAGATAGAGCCCGAAGAAGATGATGATGACGCCACCGATCCGGGTCACCCACTCCTGGTAGTAGTTCAGCACCCGTCCCAGCGCGGTGGCGCTCGCCCCCAGCAGGATGAAGACCAGCGAGAACCCGACCACGAAGAGGAGTGAATGCAGCATGGCCAGGCGGCGGCGCCCGCTCATCTCTTCGAGCGTGAAGCCGGTGACGAAGCCGAGATACGAGGGCACCAGCGGGAGAACGCAGGGCGATAGAAAGCTCAGGATCCCGGCGAGAAACGCGACCGCTGCCCCGAGCGAGACCGATTCGCTCATGCCGGTTTGCCCGCCGGACGGAGGGCCGCCAGGTCGCGACCGCGGCAGTCGGCGCAGAGGCCGTAGATCTCGACCCGGTGGCGGCGGTGCAGAAACGCGAGCTCATCGGCAATCATCTCGAGCATCCGTTCGAGCCGGTCGTTGGTGAATTCCTCCACCCGGCCGCAGCGCTGGCAGATGACGTGCTCATGCCGGACCTCGTTGCGGGCGGCTTCGAAGCGCCGGAAGCCGTCGCCGAAATCGTGGGCCTCGACCAGGCCGCTCTCCACCAGCAGATCGAGGGTACGATAGACCGTGGCCGTGCCGACCACGACTCCGCGCCGTTCCAGTTCCTGCTGGATCCGCTGGACCGACGGGTGGTCCGGCACCCGGGTGATGGCTTCGGCGATTTCCAGGCGCTGGCGGGTCACGGGAAGACGCCGGTCGCGCAGGTAACGGGCAAACTGCTCGCGGAGCTGCCCGGGTTCCATGTCAGGGCCTGGCCTCCGGTGCAGGCTCGGGGACGGGAGGGAACCAGAGCGCGACCTCGACCGGGATCGGCGGTTCGTCTTCGACGCCTCGCGCCGGCACCAGCGCCAGCAGCTCCTCCAGCGCTCCGACCGGGCCCGAGCCAACCTCGTCCAGGCCCCATTCGAAGGTTCCGCGCTGGCGTCCCTTGATCTGGAGTGCATAACGGGCGGTAGAGATCCGCCGGCGGTCCCCCTCCACCTGCGAGATGATCGCGGTGCCGAATTCCCGCTGGCCGGCACGCATGGTCCGGAAGACCCAGACCCCGTCGACGGTATCCGGGGGCAGGACCGGCCGCAGGGCTTCGGCCAGCTTCTCCCAGCCGGCGCCGGTGCCGGGGGTCACTTCCGTCCGAAGCCAGGGCAGGCCGTCACCGGCCGAGGCCAGCGGCAGATGGGCGTTCACCGGCATCGCTCGACGTACAGACGCAGCACGTGCATGAAATCCTGGGCGTTGGTGACGACCCCGTAGGCCTGGTGGGTTCCGCGGTCCCGCAGCTTGTTCACGATGAATTCGGTCTGGTCCACGCAGATGGTCATCAGCGGCTCGGGCTCTCCCCGGTGGGTGTGAAAGGCCGGCAGCATGTTGCCGACCGCGATGGCGTGCAGCGCGGTGGCGATGAAGATGGCGCCGGTGGCGCGCACGGTGTACTCCCGCATGGCGTCCTGCGCTTCCGCCATATCGCTGTACACGCCGGGCAGCGGGCCGTCGTCGCGAATGGAGCCGGCCAGCACGAACGGGACGTTGTGAGTCACCAGGGTGTGCATGATCCCGCTCTTCACCAGCCCACTCTTCACCGCCGCTTCGATGGATCCGGCCGCGCGCACCCGGTTGATCGCGCGCATGTGCAGCCCGTGGCCGCCTTCGGTCGGCTGTCCGGTGGAGGTCATGCCCAGCGTGGTGCCGTAGATGGCCGCCTCGATGTCGTGCACCGCCACCGCATTTCCCGCCAGCACGGCCTGGACATAGCCGTGGGTGATGAACCACTCGAAATCGGCCCGGGCCCGGGAGTGCACCAGGGCGGGACCCGGCACCCAGATGAGGTAGCCGCCCGAGCGGCGTTCCTGTTCGATGCGCTGGGCCAGCTGCTCGTAGTTGACGGGCCGCTCCCGGCTCACCTCCGTGGCCATGAAGCGGAACTCGTTGGGACTGGTACCGCTGCCCAGAAAGCCCTCGCTGGACACCACGATGCCCTCGGAACCGTCCTCCGACAGTCCCATGGCCACCGGCTCTCCGGCGCGCACCCGGCGAGGCTCCACCGCCTCGAGCCCGGGACCCCGCCGGACGATCACGCAGTCCATGCGAGGCCGTTCCGGCATGATCCACTTGCCGTCCAGGTGAACATAGGTCGGGAGATTCGAAGTCGAGAAAAACCCATCCGGCATCACGCCGTCGGCCGGGGCCGCCTCAAAGCGGGCCTCGGGCGCGCCGACGAACGGCGGGGAGGAAAAATCCGGGGTGGAACGGGCTGTCATAGGTGCAACAATTCTAATAGGTTGCAGCCATGGTCGCCGCGATTCTGACGCTGTTTCTGGCGCAGGCTCCTGACACCCTGCGGGACTCCACCCGCGCGGTGCGTCTCAGGGATCTCGAGGTCCACGTGTCCCGCCGGACCGACTCGCTGTTCCGGCTCCCGATGGCGGCTGCGGTGATCCCTGCTTCCGAGCTCCGGCGGGGACAGCCCACCATCGGTCTGGACGAAGCGCTCACCCTGGTTCCGGGCGTCATCGTCGCCAACCGCTGGAACTTCTCACTCGACCAGCGGCTCTCGATTCGCGGCTTCGGCAGCCGGGCCAACTTCGGGTTGCGAGGGGTCAGGGTGTATCTCGATGGCGTGCCGCAGACCCTGCCCGACGGACAGAGCCAGCTCAGCAACGTCGAATTCGCCAGTCTCGAGCGGGTGGAAGTCCTGCGGGGCGCCTCATCGGCCTTGTACGGCAATGCCTCGGGCGGGGCGTTGCTGCTGGAATCGACCGCACCCTCCTCGGTCCCGTCCGGGGTCTACGGACGGTGGCAGGCGGGATCGTTCGACTCGTTCAAGTGGCTCCTGGGCGGAAGCTTCCGGGATGACAATCTCTCCGGCGGGGTGCAGGTCTCGCGCTTCGTTACCGACGGGTTCCGGCAGCACAGCTCGGCCGAGTCGCGGCAGCTGAACGCCCTGCTCCGTTATGCATTCGGGAGCACGGTGGCGACGCTCAAGTTCGCCGCCGCCGACAATCCCCGCGCCGAGAATCCCGGCGCGCTTACCGGGGCGGAGCTGGCTGCCCGCTTCGACAGCGCGGCCGGCAACAACATTCTCCGGGGCGCCGACAAGCGGGTCGACCAGCAGCAGGTGTCACTCAAGGTCGACCACCAGCTGGGGACCGGCGCGCTGCTGTCGCTCACCGGGTTCGCTCTCTTCCGCTCGCTCGAGAATCCGCTCGCGACTCCGCCGCCCGATCCGCCTTCACCCACTGCGGGCACCTGGAACGGCATCGATCGCGAGGCAGGCGGCATCCGGGCGCAGTTGAATGTTCCGCTCTCGGCCGCGGTGGGGCTGACCGCCGGCGCCGACGTCCAGGTCATGAACGACGATCGCGAGAACCGCCGGTCGGAGAGCGGCGAGCCCACCGCCGAGACCCTGCTTCGCCAGCGCGAGCGGGTAGTGGAAGCCGGTCCCTTTGCCCAGGTGCGATGGCAGCCCTCCGAGCGAGTCACCGTCGATGCCGGCGCCCGCTACGACTTCCTCGGTTTCGACGTGGACGACCGCTTCCTCGACGATGGCATCGACCACGGCGGCTACCGCCGGATGCACGCGCTGAGCGGGAACCTGGGCGCGAGCATCGAGCCGTCCGCGGGCCTCTCGCTCTACGGGTTGATCTCCACTTCCTTCGAGACGCCCACTACCACCGAGCTGGTGAACCAGACCGGCACCTCAGCCGGGTTCAATCCCGACCTCGATCCGCAGCGCTCGGTGAACCTCGAGGTGGGCGTGCGGGGGAATCGCGGCATCGTCGAGTTCACCGCCACCGGTTTTCACACCCGCGTGCGTGACGCCATCGTGCAGGTCCGCGAAGTGAGCGGTCGGGCCTATTTCGACAACGCGGGCCGGATGCGGAACCGGGGATTGGAGCTGGGTATCGCGCTGGCACCGGCTTCCCGGGTGGCCCTGAATGCCGCCTATACCTGGGCCGACTATGAATTCACCGATTACGTGCTGGTGAACGAAGCCGAGGTGGATACCCTCACCGGCAACCGGCTGGCGGGTGTGCCGCGGAATTTCCTCCGCACCGGGCTGCGGCTGGGGCCGGTAAGGGGATTCACCCTCGACGTGGACCAGCTGATGAGCAGTGCGCTGTATGCCGACGACGCCAACACCATCGAGGTGGACGGATGGGGCGCCGGCGTCACCAACGCACGGCTGGCCTGGTCCGGCGCGGTGCGGGGCCTGCGGCTGTTGCCGTTCGTGGCGCTCCAGAATGCCTTCGACCGGCGATACGTCGGCTCGGTCACGATCAACGGGTTCGGGAGCCGGGTGTTCGAGCCCAGTCCGGGCCGCAATGTCTGGGTCGGAATGGAGGTCACACTCAGGACTAAGGACTAAGGACTTAGGACTAAGCCCCCACCCCGCAATCTGGCGCCATGAATCTCGGCAGGCGTGGGGTGGACTTAGTCCTAAGTCCTAAGTCCTAAGTCCTAGAGTAGCGAGCCCGGATCCCGATCGATTGCCACCCGCACATCGCTTCCGCCGGTGCGGGGCGCCAGGGTGCGCACCAGCCTGCCTAACGCCTTTCCCTTCCCCTTCAGCAACACGTGAAACCGCCAACGGTCCTTGATCCGGGCCACCGGACAGGGCGCGGGCCCGAGCACGGTAACCTCCAGCCGGTGGCGCTCCACCATGGCCCCGCACCAGTCCGCCAGCCGGGTCGCCCGCTCTACCACGGCGGCCTGGTCCTCTCCCGATACGATCAGGTTCACCAGCTCGAGCTCCGGCGGATACGGGGGCGAGGCCCGCTGCTGCCGCTCGATGGCGAGGAATCCCTCGACGTCGTGCCGGGCGGCGTGGACCAGGGCGTGATGCTCGGGGCGCCGGGTCTGGACGATGACCCGCCCGCCCCGGTCGCCCCGGCCGGCCCGGCCCGCCACCTGGGTCAGGAGCTGAAAGGTGCGCTCGGCCGCGCGGAAGTCCGGCAGGTGCAGCGCCAGGTCGGCATCCACCACCCCTACCAGCGTCACCTCGGGCAAGTCGATTCCCTTGGCGATCATCTGCGTGCCTAACAACACATCGACTTCGCGCCGTTCCACCGCACCGAGGATCCGCTGGTG
>DASTEX010000708.1:0-2044 GCA_035709185.1 Gemmatimonadales bacterium | reverse complement strand
GGTGCGGGCCCTCCTGTTGCTGGCCCTGGTCCTCGGGCCGGGCGCCGGTGGGCTCGTGGCCCAGGAGGCCGCGGCTCCGGCCTCCCGGCCCAACGAGGTGACCGTGACGGCGGAACCGCTGGCCGGCGGGATTCAGTACCTGCACGGCTTCGGGAGCTTCCGCTTGGGGCTCGGGCTGACGGCCGGTCCCGCGTACGGGGTGGTCCTGCGGAGGGGGGAGTTCGGGCGGCTCCGGGAGTGGGCCACCGCGTATCCAGTGCTGGGGGTGCGGGTCGCCCCAAACCTGGAGGCGGCACTCTCTCCGATCGGGGCGGCGCTCCTGGGGGGAGACGACTTCGGAGCCGTGTACCCCAGTGCCCAGGGCGGCGTGGTGCTGGGGCTGGGATCGGTCCGGGTAGGAAGCTGGATCCGGGTGGTCCGGATCGCGGGGGGGGAGGGCACCGGGATCTACCGCGTGGTCTGGACTCCCGTGCGCCTCGGGTATGCCATGCGGTGGTAACCCGCCCCGTCCGTCACTTGGGCGATTGCCGACTCCCCCGAGAGGCCGTACATTCGCCGGCTTGGCGAGCCGACTCCCGGCCCGCCGTCCACTTCTACGGAGGGACCATGCGGTTCTTCGTTTCGCTTTGCTGTGCGGCTGTTGTGGCGGGGTGCAGCAAGCCCGACGCGCCTCCCGCGCAGGATACCACGGCGGTTGCCGCCCCCGCGTCGGCGCCGATCAGCCTTGCCGAGGTCGCGGGCAAGTGGACGGTCCGCACGATGGCGGAGAACAGCGACAGCGTGCTGGTGACCTCCGAGCTGACGGCCACCGCGGACACCTCGGGTTGGATGACCATGATCCCGGGCCGGCCCCCGATTCCAACCCGGGTCGTCGAAGTGGCTGGGGACAGCATCACCATCGAGTTCGGGCCCTTCGAGAGCGTCCTGCGGCCCGGCGTGCAGGTGACCACTCGCAACGTGGTGCGGTTCCGGGACGGCAAGCTGGTGGGGACCCTGATCGCGCGCTACCCGACCGCCGGCGCCGACTCGGTTGTGCGGCTTCGGACGGAGGCTACCCGCGCCCCGTAACCTGTTGGACCATGACGCCGGACCATCCCGGTCCGAAGGAGACAGCGGGGGTGCTGGCATCGCCCCCGCTGCTCCATTCCATCCCGCTTTTTCCGCGGTCTTGCCGATGACTCCGTTCCCTGGAATCGCATGGCTCTGAGTCCGGCGCGGGTCTTCATCCGGCCCGATCTGGCTCAGGTTCTCCGCCTGGTGGGCGAAGCCGGGCTGCCGATCGACGACCTCGACGAGGCCGATCTGAGCCATTTTCTCGGCCTGGGGCCGCGCAATAGGCCGCTCGGGGTGGTGGGCCTCGAGCTGCTGGGCGCAACCGCCCTGCTCCGCTCCCTCGCGGTGGATGCCGGTGCCCGCGGCGAAGGGTGCGGCACCGCGCTGGTCGAAGCAGCCGAGGGTCACGCCATCCGGGAGGGGGTGGAAACGCTCTACCTGCTGACCACCACGGCTGACCGGTTCTTCGAGCGACTCGGGTATGTGCGGGTGGGCCGGGAAAAAGCTCCGCCGGAAATCCGGCGGACCCGGGAATTCAGCGACATGTGTCCCGACACCGCCGTGCTCATGATGAAGTACCTCTAGGCGGAGCAAGCATGACGGTTCCGCCGGTTCCAGGCCGGCTCATCGACGTGAGCCACACCGTGGAACACGGCATGATCACCTACAAAGGGCTCCCCGCTCCGGTGATCTGCGACTACTTGAGCCGGGACCAGTCCCGCGCCCTCTACGCTAAGGGCACCGAATTCCAGATCGGGAAGATCGAGATGGTCGCCAACACCGGGACCTACGTGGACAGCCCGTTCCACCGGTACCCCGACGGCAAGGACCTCGCCGACCTCCCGCTCCCCTCGCTCGCGAATCTCGACTGTGTCGTCATCCGGATTCCTCCCGGCTCGGACCGCGCGATCGGCAGGATTCCGCTGGGTCGCGAGGCGGTGCGGGGCCGAGCGGTGCTGATCGAGACCGGCTGGGACCGGCACTGGAGGAC
>DASTEX010000707.1:0-6911 GCA_035709185.1 Gemmatimonadales bacterium | reverse complement strand
CCGCGCGCCACAGACGCTGGTAACGCTGGTGCGGGTGGACGACCCGGTCCAGCGGGGCACGCTTCAGCGCCGGCTGGCGGAGCGATTTCCCAACGTGACGTCGATCGACATCGCGACGGTGCAGATCACGTTCGAACGCATCATTGACCGGGTGTCGCTCGCGGTCCGGTTCATGGCAGTGTTCAGCCTGATCACCGGCACCATCGTGCTGATTGGGTCGATCGCGACCACCCGGTTCCAGCGAATCCGGGAAGGCGTGCTGCTCCGCACGCTGGGCGCCACCCGGGGACAAGTCCTGCGGGTGATCTTCGCCGAGTACCTGTCCCTGGGCGTGCTGTCATCGGTGATGGCGGTGCTGCTGGCTTCGGTGGCTACCTGGGCCATTACGAAGTTCATCTTCGAATCGAGCTTTGCGCTGCCGTATGCCGCCCTGGGCGGTCTGGCGGCCGCCATAGCGGTGCTGACGGTCACCGTCGGCCTCTGGAACAGCCTGGAAGTCGTCAATCGAACCCCGCTGGAAGTGTTGCGTAATGACTAGTCGCCAGTCACCCGTCATTGGTCGCCAGTCCCCCTGCCTCCCCTCAGGCAAACGGCAAGGGAGCATGATTACGGAACGGTGATCGTCCCGTACCGGGTCGACTCCTGGTGCTCGGCTCCCAGCGTCGGCCGGAGGTCGAAGATCCCCGGCCCGTTGCGCCACCCGGCGGCGCTCACCACCACATCGTTGGTACCGGCCGGCAATCGGGCGACCGCCGGGAAACCGGCGAGCCCCGCCACGTCCGGCATCGCGATGTCGAACGCTTCCAGACTTCCGGCCGCGGCCAGCCAGGCGCCGGTCGCGAGAATGCTGTAGATGTTCCCGGGTCCAGGGCTGCGGAACACATCGATGGTGAGCCGCTTGTCGTACTCCGCCGGCAGATCACCCTGGAACCGGAAGCGGGGGTAGGGTCCCCCGTCGAGCTGCGATGCTGTTGCCGCGTCGATAACGGGACCGAGAACCAACGCCTGGTCCTCGACCGGGCCGACATACTTGATCGAGTGGCGGAAGCCCGAGCCGTCCGTCGCGCTGGCAAAGACGAACAGCCCGTGAAGGTCGCTGCTCTGCATGACCGTGGGGCTCAAACCGGCCCACACCCGGTTGGCGTCCGGGCTGGAGGACAGCTCGAACCACATTCCTGCCTGGCCGTTGGCCGTGACCAGATCGACGAAGATCTCCAGGTCGTCACCGCCCCCGCCGGTTACGGTTGCCGCAGCCGTCGCCGGCTCCGAAGACCCGGATCCCGCGAAGTTGATTCCCGATGCCAGCGTCTCGCCGGGCGCAAGACTCAGACTGCGGATCAGGAGAATCCGCTCCGGGGGTTGACCCGGGGTGGTGCGCGATCCCACCAGGTCCACCGGCCCCGCCGGCACGTCACTGAATGTCATCGGGTTGGATGGGGCGGCGCCATCGAAGATCTCGGTGATCCCGCCGACCGAGACGATACCGTATTCCCCCGCTGCTACGCCGGACACGGTCCCGAATATGGTCTTGACCGGCGGGTCTTGAGCGCAGGCCACGAGCCCATCCAGCGCCAGCTCGGCGCCGGACCCGTACAGCAGCCAGGTATAGTAGACATCCGCCAGAGCGGCGGTGCCCATGCCTGAGAAGGCGCGCAACTGGCTCAAAGGACCCGACCGCCCCGGGTCCGACCGGAGCAGGTTCGTCATCCGGCCGCCGTTGCGGCCGATTGCACGCACCGCAGCCTCATTCCGGAAGACCATCAGCACACCACCGTACCCCTGCGACAGATTGAACGGGAACGAGGTGACGGCTCCGGTGGTGACACCAGTGACGGTCTTCCAGATACCAGCCCCGTCCTGATAGGCGAAGTAGTCCGGAACATCCTCCGGATCGCAAAAGAGATACGCCACCTCATCGCCGGTCGGCGGATGGGGCACGGTCACGGTGAGCGTGGCGGTCCGGACACCGGGGCCGGCGGCGGTTCCCTGAATCGTGAGCTGGTAATCACCCGGGACGGCGGCCTCGGCGGCGCTCACCACCAGCGCAGACGCGCCGGCGGAGACCGGGGTCGGGTCGAAGAAGGCGGAAATCCCCGCCGGCGGATTGAGCAGCTCGAGGGTAACCTCGTCCGTGAAGTTGGTGCGGTCGATAGTCACCGTGCCGCTGTTGCTGGCCCCTGCAACGGTGAGCAGTACCGCCGGGGTGACGGTCAATTCGAAGTCAGGCGCCGGGGTGTTGTCGGCCGGGCCGTCGTCGCCACAGCCGGCGACTGCCACGATACCTACCCCAACGAATGCTTCACGCAGCAAGTGCCGTAAGCGAGTCATAGCCCCCCCAATGACGATGTGGTGAGACTCCACGCGGCGTCAGGATAACGAGCCGGGCTCAACTGACGGTTGCACCGCGATTAACCCGCGATTAACGCAGTCATGTCCCCCCGGACCGGTGAAGCCTCCCGGGCCGGAACGCCGTCGACCCAGAGCACGACAAACGGCCACTGAACCCGACATGGCGGATTCCCCGGCCGCATACCTTCCACTGACCGTTTCAGAAACGTCCGGGCCGGAGGTAGCACCGCAGACAGCTGCAACCGCTGATAGCTGATTGCCGACAGCTGATAGCTGATAGCTGACAGCCGATTCCTGATCGGGTAACATTCCCCCCATGCTTGCCATCGATCTCCGCGGGAAACGCGCGTTCATCGCCGGCGTCGCCGATGATGCCGGTTTCGGGTTCGCCATCGCCAAAGCACTGGCCCAGGCGGGGGCCTCGGTCTCTGTCGGCACCTGGCCGCCGGCCATGGGCATCTTCGAGAAGCTGCTCGAGCGCGGCAAGATGGCCGAGTCGATGCAGCTGCCGGACGGCGGGCAGATGCAATTCGAGCGGATCTACCCGCTTGATGCCGCTTGGGACTCGATGGCCGATGTTCCGGCCGAGATTCAGGAAAACAAGCGCTACAAGGAGCGAGGCGACTTCACGATCGCCGGGCTCACCGCACGGCTCCGGGAAGACTTCGGCGAGCCGGGACTGGACATCGTGGTGCACAGCCTGGCCAACGGTCCGGAGGTCAGGCTGCCGCTGCTGGAAACCAGCCGGCGCGGCTACCTCGACGCCGTGAGCGTGAGCGCCTACTCGAACATTTCGCTGATCCGGAATCTGGCGCCGCTGATGCGGCCGGGCGGCAGCTTCCTCTCGCTCACCTACATGGCGAGCGAGCGGGCCATTCCCGGCTACGGGGGCGGCATGTCGTCGGCCAAGGCGGCGCTCGAGTCCGACACCCGGACGCTGGCGATGGAGGTCGGGCGCAAATGGGGCTTCCGGGTCAACACGATCTCGGCGGGGCCGCTGGCGTCTCGCGCGGCCAGCGCGATCGGCAAGATCGGCCGGATGATCGAGTACTGCCGGGCCAACGCGCCGATCGATCGCGAGCTGGAGGCGATGGACGTGGGTTTCACTGCGGCCTTCCTGGCCAGTCCGCTGGCGGCCGCGATCACCGCCACCACAATCTACGTCGACAACGGCTACCACAGCATGGGCATGGGCATCGAGCAGCCAGTCCTCCAGGGCACCGACTGACATGTCCTGGCGGTCCTGGCTGGTCGCGGGCGCATTGCTGGCTGCCGTGGCGGTAGCGGCCGGCGCGTTCGGCGCCCATGGTCTTCGGGGCCGACTATCACCGGGTGATCTGGCGACGTTCGAGACGGCGGCGCGGTATCAGATCTACCACGCGCTGGGCCTGATTGCGGTGGCCCTGCTGGCGGAGCGCGGGGTGGGCGGCGTGGCCAGCGCCGGTTGGCTGTTTCTGACGGGAATTCTGCTGTTCTCCGGCAGTCTTTATCTGCTGACGCTGGCCGGGCTGCGCTGGATGGGGGCGATAACTCCGTTCGGCGGTGTGGCGTTCATCGTGGGATGGGTGCTGCTGGCTGTGGCCGGCTGGCGGCACAATCCCTAGTCGGGCCCCACTAATGGAGCCTAAACCCATCGTTCTTGGTGCGGCATTGGCTGCCGCGCGTGCAGCGGAGCGTGTTCGACTGGAATCCGGTGCACTGCGTCCATCGCCCCTTTCCGGCAGGGCCTACGACCCCGAGCGTGGCGAGTTCGACCTGAGTGCCGTCGTTGAGGCACCGCTCGATGTCGAGGTGGAGAACCTGGTCAGGAAGTGGCGAGCCCTTGGAGCGGACGAGCGTGAAGCCGTGAGGCGCAGCCTCAGCCTAGAAGACAACTACACACTCATTCACTTCGCAAATCGTATGGCGGTGCGAGCGCTAAACTGGTCCTCACCGGAGCGGTGTGAGCTGGGCCTGATCGCGCTCGCGATGATCGATGAGTCCCGCATCGACGGCCGCGATGCGACATGGGCCGGCGGGCTGCTGAACCATGCCGCCGGAGCATGGCGCAGTCGTGACGGGAATCTGTTTGAACGGGTAGCCGCTGTGGCAACTCCAGGAATGGCGAAACTCCTGCGGGAGGGAGTGGGGTCAACACTGGAGGACTGGGGCTACTGTGAGAGGCGGACGAGCAACGGAGTCGGCCTGATCAAATGTGGTTGGGCTCCCTACCGCCCGACTGTAGATCTTGCTGACATCGCCGAACGGGTCGGTAGGCGGGTTCTGTCGAGCCGATATACCGTCGACATCGAGGTTGCCGCGGAGATTCCCTCCGTCTGGTTCGACCCGAGCAGACGCACGCACGCAGAGCAGGTCCTTGAACGGGCTCGCGGCGTCGCCGCCATCTTCGGCAATTTGCGACGCACCGTCGGAGGCGGACCGAATCAGGCGGTGATGGTCTGGATCGCAGAGATGCCTTGCCCGGAGGATTGCGTACAGCTTGCCGCCGACGTGGGGAGGGGCTTGGCGCAGGAGGGAACAGTGGTGGTCGGCGTGTCGACCGCGCGTCTGTTTACCCTGTGTGTTGCCGGTTCCTTCCAGCAGGGCGTGGCTCCGTACGAATCGCCGGAAACGGTGGCCGACCTGGCTGACCGAATCAGGGCGGTGCTATCGGAATCGGCGAAAGCCGGCGCGGGGTAAATCGGGCAAACACCCCCTGATAAACCTGATAAACTGGAGAGTCAGCCGAGCGAAATCGCCACCTGCTCCAGCAGATCGAACGCCTCCTGCATTCCGCCTTCCATTCCAGAGTTGATGATAGAGTCGCGAACCTCCCGCGTGCCGGCCTCGCACAGCAGGGTCATGGTGGTTCGACCATCCTTCTCGGTCAGTGTCAGCGTGTTCACCGCCGCCGCCTCGTCACCGCCGGGGGCACCCTCGTAAACCTCGGTAAATACGATCCGTTCATTCGGCACTAGCTCGCGGTAGGTCCCGTGGAAGGCGACTTCGAAGCCCCGGTCGGTCACCATGACGAAGCGCCATGTGCCGCCGACCCTCAGGTCGACTTGAGCCAGGTTGACCGTGCCTCGCTTGCCCGACCACCATTGCCTGATCAGCTCGGGGGTGGTGTAAGCCCGGTAGACCAGGTGTCGCGGTGCGTCGAACTCCCGCACGATCAGGATCTGGGTATCCGTCGGAAGGGTCACGACCGCCGTGCCGCTACTCGCCGTTGCCATGTCTTCCTCCCGGTTTGCCTTTGAGATCTTCCAGCACCTCGTCCAATGCTTCGAACCGCTCTTCCCACCACTGCTGGTAGTTCTGGAGCCAATCGTGAATCGGCTTGAGGGCCGGGCCATTCAACCGGTACATCCGCTGCCGCCCTTGATCGCGTACGTTCACCAGTCCAACTCGCCGCAGGACTCTCAGGTGCTTGGAAACCTGCGGCTGTGCCTGACCCAGCCGCGCCACCAGATCATTTACCGACCTCTCCCCACCCGCGAGGACGTCCAGGATCTGGCGCCGCCGAGGCTCGGCGACGGCGTTGAAGGCGTCCCGGGTGGTGGCAGCGCGGGCCATACGAGAATTATATGCTCATATGGGAATACGTCAACGGAGGTGGTCTCGACTCGCTGACTGCGCCTCTCATCCTGAGATAAGGTCGAGCCCCATCCGGCGTGGGGACTGCATCTCCAAGCCATTTAACGACAATAACTTAGTGGACTTGACAAGACGGGGACTTTCTCTCAATGCAACTCGTATAGTTGTCTCCGCTCGCCCCGGAAGGCGGGCCGGAGCCGGGGCCGAACCGCGGCAGCACGAATCGGAGAGGACCATGGGGACCCCAACCACGCCGTGAGCCCCCACACCATCCTGGTAGTGCGAACCTCCTGGCCCGCGATCGCCGGCCAGGCCGACGCCCTTACCAGCCGGTTCTACCGCATCCTGTTCGAGATCGACCCCAGCGCCGCCCATCTGTTCCAGGGGGTAGACATGACCGCCCAGCGGGCCCGGCTGGTGCAGGCCCTGACCGTGGTGGTCCGCGCGCTCGACGACATCGATCGGCTGCTGCCTCCCCTACTCGTCCTGGGATCCCGCCATGCGAAGTACGGGGTCGAATCCCATCATTTCGACAGTGTAGGTCGAGCACTGATCCAGGCCCTGGCCGAGATGCTGGGCGAAGAGTTCACGCCGGAAGTCCGGGCGGCCTGGGGCGAGGCTTACGGCGTCATCGCTTCGGTGATGCGGCACGCCATGCTGATCAGCCAGATGGAGACCGCATGACGGTCAAGAGTCCGATGAGAGGCTACTCCATCGGAATAGAAGACCCCTCTTGGGCCGACTGGAGGGCATTCGAGCGTAAATTCTGGACATGCCTCCTCAAACATCCCTTCGTCGCTCGCGCCAGCGGCTCGCGGTCGGCGCCCTGCTGTTCGGCAGTCTGTCCCTCGTCTCCGACGCGACCGGAGCGCAGAGCGTCGCACCTGTCATCGGGGGCCCCACGAGCCGCCCGAGGGGGCATCCGGCCACGGACGACCTCGAGGAACAGGCGGCCGCGCGTGTCGCCGCTGCCGTGTGCAGCAAGC
>DASTEX010000706.1:0-2467 GCA_035709185.1 Gemmatimonadales bacterium | reverse complement strand
CCTCTCCCAGGAAGGTCAGCCGGGTGTCCCGCTCGGCGAAGAGGTTAAGGCTGGACCCCGCCTGCTCAAATCCGCCCCAGAAGATGGCGGCCGCGAGGAAGAGCACGAGAATGACGACAAGCCGTCGGCGTTCATCGCTGGTCCACTGGCCCACGGTGAACAACCAGGTGAAGAACCCGATGGTGAGGATCAGGAGAAACCAGTCGAATGCACCGGCGAACTGTCCGGGCGTGACACTCAGGGTTCCCGTCAGGACCAGCGCCGCGAACCCGCCCACCAGTATCACCAGCCCGGCGATGACTTTCACGAACAGAGCCCGGGCGACGGCCGCATCGGCCTCCGACTTGACCCCGGCCGGACGCTCGCTCGCGGCCGGAAGCCGATGCTTGCCGAGGCTGTACTGGATCAGGCCAAAGAACATGCCCACGGCCGCGGCCCCGAAGCCCCAGTGCCAGGCCGATTGGGGAGACATGCCCCAGCCCTGCAGTACGGCGCGGAAGTCGGCGTCCTGGGCCAGGAACCCGCAGATGATCGGGCCGAGGAATCCGCCCAGGTTCACGCCCATGTAGTACAGCGAATACCCGCTGTCGCGTCGCACATCTTCCGGACCGTAGAGCTGGCCCACCAGTGCGGAAATGTTTCCTTTGAGCAGGCCGGTACCGAGGATCACCAGGACCAGACCGAGATAAAACGTTGTGACTCTCGGAAAGGCCAGCGAGATGTGCCCGCACATGATGAGGAAGCCACCCCAGAAGACCGACCGCCGAAGGCCCAGCACCCGGTCGGCCACCCAGCCACCGCCGAGCGTCATCAGGTACACCATGGCGGTGTAGGTCCCGTAGATCGCACCGGCCTGGTCTACCGGCATCCCCAGGCCTCCGTCCACGACCGCAGCGGTGGCAAAGAGAATGAGGAGCGCCCGCATGCCGTAGTAGCTGAAGCGCTCCCACATCTCCGTGAAGAAGAGGGTCGACAGTCCCGCGGGATGGCCGAAGAAGGCGGTATCCGGATTCCTGGGCACGGTGGCTCGGTGGTGGAGGTGAAGTCGGGACCGGAGGTCCCTCTCAGTCCTGCTTGCCCAACTTGCGCTTGAGCTCGGCCAGCTGCTGCTCCACCAGATTGGCGCGGTGCTCTCGCTCGGCCTGCCGCTGGAGCTGATCGTATTCGGCAGCGTCTGCTGCCGGCGGGGAAGCCGACGGAGGGAGGCCGGCCCTGGCCTTGCGGTAGTGCTCAGTCATTTCTTCGAGCTGTCGTTCGGCATAGCTCAGCTCGTCCAGCTGCACCACGCGCTTCCGCTCCAGCAGATCCACCCGTTCGCCATGCTTGGCCACCCAGATCCCGGCCAGCTCCGCGGTCTCGGTATCCTGGATCTCTTCGGCCAGCCGCCCCCGCCGCTCGGCGTCAGCCAGGCGCTGGCGTTCGACTATCAGCTCCCGGTCCGTGGCCGCCAACGCGTCCCGGATGGTCGCGATGGCCGCCTTGGTCTCGACCATCGCATCAAAGATGCCCGCCGCGGCGGACCGGGAATTGCCCAGACGATTCAGATCGGCAAGGAGCTGGTCTATGCGGGCGCGAATGCCCTCGATCGACATTCGACAATGTTAGTTAGGGGTGGCGTAGGAGGCCATTCTCCCAGGCGAAGGACAGTCGAAGGCGGTCGAAGTCAGTCGAAGGCGGTCGAAGTCAGTCGAAGGCGGTACCACCCCTCCCAACACCATCGCCATCTTCGACCATCTTCGACCATGTTCGACTCTCTTCGACGTATAATTGGTCATGCGCCTTCCCGCCCTTGCCCTGTTGCTTCTGTTTGCTGCCTGCGGTCCCTCGCGCGGCAATCCTGCCTGCGGCATCACCGCGTTAGCGGGCGCCACCCTGCTCCTGGACGAGTTCGCGCGGCCGGCCCAGACCCTGAGTGCAGCGCCGCTGGGTGCACCTGAGGTCGTGGCGGTCAGGGTCGCCGCTGGTCCGGCCTATCGCGGACTGGTCAGGACGGTGGCTGACTCCGCATGGATCGTCACCCTCGAAGGCGAGCTGCCCGCGACCCTCGCTCCCAAGTTCGGCGTGCTGGTGGTCGCGACTGACGGGCGCCCTCGCGGGGTCATGCTGTACGACACGCCTCGGGTTGCCGGAGCACCGAGCATCGGGTCGGTCGTAGTGGACTCGCTAACCCTCCCCCTGCTGGGCATCCAGACGAACACCGCCGGGCTGGAGGATGCGAAGTGTCCCTTCTTCCCCGATTCGCTGCAGCGGCCCTGATGAAGACACGAATGCAGATTGCAGAGGGCACAGTGCAGAGTGTAGAAGTAGCGCCGAAGTGATGAAGGTCGATCGGGGAACACTTCTTCACTCTGCACTCTGCCATCTGCAATCTGCATTCGTGCTCCTTCCTTAAGCCTTTTGCGTGCGAGTCCTCCACCTTGCCTCAGGCCGGGAGTGGCGCGGGGGTCAGCGGCAGACCCTGTTGCTG
>DASTEX010000705.1:0-8272 GCA_035709185.1 Gemmatimonadales bacterium | reverse complement strand
GGGTCCGCCAGCGAGGCACACCGCAGCACAAAAAGCTGGCCTGCCTCGAGGCCAGAAAACGACTGAATGATAACGACCGAAGGTAGGCCGAAGCAAAAATGAGGCCCGCCGCTTCCTTCCTTCAGCGCCGGTCGGCACAATTAGGAATGTCCGGTGCTTCGAGGTGGTGGTAGCATGGGGTCACAAGTTCAGCGCATTCGGCAAGCCAGCCTGCCCGGCTTCACCCTGACGGAATCGATTCATCCGGCCGGCAGTGAGATCCCCTGGCACTGGCACGAGACGCCGACGATCTGCTTCGTCCTCGAAGGCGCCTTCGTCGAAGCCATGCGGGGCTCGTCGCTCCTCTGCACTCCCGCCACTCTGAAATTCGTTCCGGCCGGCGAGCGGCACTGTGACCGCTTCTCCCACGGCCAGGCTCGCGGACTCATGGTGGAGCCCCGCCGGGACGGGGAGACCGGCCGGCTCTTCCCCTCGGCCCTCGATCGCCCCCGGCATTACCAGGGAGGCGCGCTGGTGGAGCTGGCGCTCCGGATCCATCAGGAGCTGATCCGGATGGACCCGACCTCGCCGCTGGTGATTGAGGGTCTGCTGCTGGAGCTGATCGCCGGCGCGGCCCGCGAGGCGGATGGGTCCCCGACGGGCGACGCCCCGGGCTGGCTGGCTCGAGCCCTGGAGTGCATCGACGACGGTCTGGCCGGGCCGCTGGGCGTGACCCGGATCGCGCTGGCCGTGGGGGTCCACCCCGTAACCTTGGCTCGCGCCTTCCGGCGCCGGTACCAGTGCACCATGGGTGACTATGTGCGGCGGAGGCGGATCGAGCGGGCCAAGCAGCAGCTGCGGAATTCCCGCTCCCGCCTGGCCGAGATCGCGGCCGCCAACGGGTTTGCCGACCAGAGCCATTTCTCCCGGCTGTTCCGGCAGTACACCGGAACGACGCCATCGCGCTTCCGGCGAGAAGCGTCCTGACCGCCTAACGGCGGTTGAACTCGAGCCGGAGCGCCGGACTGCCGGCAGCGGGCCGGGCCCGGTTCGACCGGGTGACCCCGGGCACCCACAGGATCTCACCGCCAGCGGTCACCACCGGCCAGGCGGGCCGCTCCCGCCGCGGGATCCGCGCTTCCTGCATGCAGCGGACCACCAGCCGCGACCCGACACCGCCTAACGGTACGATGCGGTCGCCCGGGTTCCAGGGCCGGACGGCATACTCGCCGGGCGGCAGCCAGGCGACCCAGCCCGCGCGCGCCTGCCGCTCCGGGGCGGGGTCCGGCCGCCATACGCAGCGCCAGTCCCCGGCCTCCACGGTGCCCTCCGCTCCGCTGATCGCGGCCTCCAGCGGAGCGGCGGAATGCGGTGGGCCTAGGCTGACCCGATCGAACGCACATTCGGCCACGAGCCCGCGCCCCAGGTCCGTGCGGCGGCCGCTCCGGCCCTGCCCGACCAGGGCCAGCACGCGGGCGGCGGCCAGAGGTCCCAGGGTAAACCCGGCGCGCCGGGCGGCCGCCTGCAGCAGCTGCATGCCTAACGGCCGGGGCCAGTCGCCGAGCGGGGCCTGCCGGAGCGAGACCGCTCCCGCCTCCAGCCGCAGGTCCAGCGGCAGCACGTCCAGCAAGGCATCCCACGCCGCCCGGTCGGTCCGGGCCAGCCGGGCGACCCGCTCGAGGCGCCGGTCGACCTCGGGAATGACGGAGCGAAGCCGGGGCAGGATCTCGGTGCGAAGCCAGGAGCGCAGGTGCCGGGGATCGCGGTTGGCGGGATCGTCCCACGCCTCCGCGCCGAGTGTCGCCAGCCACTCGGCGATCTCGGCCCGACTGAAGGGCAGCAGCGGCCGGACCAGGATACCCGAGACGGCGCTCATCGCGGCGAGCCCGGCCGGGCCACTCCCTCCCAGCACTCTGAGGAGCACGGTCTCGGCCTGGTCATCGCGGTGATGCGCGGTGAACAGCAGCGCCCCGCGATCCCGCGCCATCTCGAAGAGCGCGCGGTAGCGGGCCTCGCGCGCCGCCGTCTCGCCGGCGCCGGGACCGAGCCGGGCCTCGACTACCAGGCAGGCGAGTGCCAGCGCGTCGGCCGTGCGCCGGACCCGGGACGCCAGGGCACCGCTGTCGGGGTGAATCCCGTGATCCACGTGGCCCACCGTCAGCGGACCCAGCCGGCCGGCGAACGGCTCCTGCTTCACCGCCGTCACCAGCAGATGCAGCAGCGCGATCGAGTCGGGTCCTCCCGACACGGCGATCACGACCGGGCCGTCGGGCAACCGCAGGGACGCGAGGTGGCGGTGGAAGCGCTCCGGCAGTGGAGTCACGGCTCGAACGGCTCCATGTGGACCAGGACGTTCTCCACCATCGGCTGGGCCGTACGAATGGCGGTCTTGACCTTCCCGCTCAGAATGTGGGCATCGCGCAGCGACAGGCCCGAATCGGCCTGGACATGAATATCCAGAAAGTACTGCCGGCCGTGCTTCCGTCCCCGGAGCTTCTCGATCGCGAGCACGCCGGGGACGCTCAGCGCCGCGCGGGAGACGACATCGAGCAGCACCGCGTCGGGCGCGCGATCCATCAGCTCGTCGACCGCGGGACGGAGCACCCGAATGCCGTTGAACACCACGATGACCGAGGCCGCGAGCGCGGCGACGTCATCGGCCGCTTCCCAGCCGGGGCCGCCGATCAGCGCCACACTGATGCCGACGAACGCCGCCGCGGACGTGATGGCGTCACTCCGATGGTGCCACGCGTCCGCGGTAACCGCATAGCTCCCAATCGCGGCGGCGCCGCGGCGGACCACCCGGAACAGGACTTCCTTCACCAGCACGACCCCGACCAGAACCCCGAGCGTGAAGGGGGCCGGGACCTGATGGGGCCGGACGATTTCGCGAAAGGCGCCGATCGCAATCGCCAGCGCCGCGACCAGGAGCATGACACCCACCACGCCCGCCGCGAGGGCTTCGGCTTTCCCGTGCCCGAAGGGATGATCCTCATCCGGCCCGCGGCCCGCGATCTGCACCCCACCCCACACCACCGCGCTGGAAAACAGGTCGGCGAAGGACTCGGTGGCGTCGGCGACCAGCGCCTGGGAGTGACCCACGATTCCCGCCAGCAGCTTGATTGAGGCCAGGAGCCCGTTGACGACGAGGCCCAGCTGGGTGAGGCGGATGGCGCGTTTGGTCATAACAATGGGTCGGACGGGTCGGAAGGGCCGGAAGGGTCGTGAGCGTACTTATCCACAGGTACCTCGGCGGTTCACCCCGTTCCAACCTGGTCCGATTCTTCCGACTATTCCGACTCTTCCGACCCTTCCGACGTCTTCCGACAAGTTGGAGTGAGGATCACGGCGACAGCCGTTCAATGACCCACGCGCTATCCACCAGCCGGTACCGGATCCGATCGTGCAGCCGGCTTTCCCGGCCCTGCCAGAACTCGAATTCATCCGGCTCGAGCCGCCAGCCGCCCCAGTGGGGCGGAAGCGGGACCGCGCCCTGCGCGAATTGTTCCGAGAGTTGGTGGACCCGCTGCTCCAGCTCGGTCCGTCCGCCGGGCAGGACCGAGCTCTGGTGAGACGCCCAGGCTCCGATCTGGCTGCCGATCGGGCGACTGCGGAAGTACGCCTCGGCCAGGTCCCGCGCCACCCGTACGGTTCGCCCCCCAATGGCAATCTGGCGCTCGAGCGGGGCCCAGTAGAACAACAGCGTGGCCCAGGCATTGGACTCGAGCTGCTGACTCTTCCGGCTGCGGTAGTCGGTGAAGAACACGAACCCGTCCCGATCGAAGCCCTTGAGCAGGACGATTCGCGCCGAGGGCCGCCCGGCCGGGGTTGCGGTGGCGAGGGCCATGGCGTTGAGATCGACCAGATCGGACTTCTGCGCCTCGGCGAACCACTTCGCAAACTGGCCGAACGGATCCGGATCCACCTCCGATTCGTCCAGCCGCGCCCGGGCGTATTCCCGGCGGAGCTCCTCGAGACTCATGCGATCACCCGCCCCCGGCATTCGCCGAAACCAATCGGAACCGCCCCCTCGCGACGGCAGGTTCCCCGCAGAATGACCTCATCGCCGTCTTCCAGAAACCGGCGGGTCTCACCCCCCGGGAGCGCGAGCGGCCGGGTGCCCCGCGCCGTCAACTCCAGCAGGCAGCCGAGCGAATCCTCGGTCGGGCCCGAGACCGTTCCACTGGCAAGGAGATCACCGGGGCGGAGGTTGCAGCCGTTGCTGGCGTGATGGGTGATGAGCTGGGCGGGGGTCCAGTACATCTCGCGGAAGTTCGCCACCGACACCTGGGCCGGCATGGCGCCTGCCCGCCGCATGGCTTCACTCTGAAGCCAGACCTCGAGCTGGAGGTCGCAGCCGCCCCGAGCCTGGTCGTCGGAATCGAAGAGATACGAGAGCGGCGCCGGATCACTGGCCGGCCGGTTCGCGGCCGGCGTGCGAAACGGGGCCAGGGCATCAGTCGTCACGACCCAGGGAGAAACCGTGGTGGCGAAGCTCTTCGAGAGGAACGGGCCCAGCGGCTGGTATTCCCAGCGCTGGATGTCCCGGGCCGACCAGTCGTTCACCAGACAGAGGCCGAAGAGATGACGGCCGGCGCTCTGGATCGGAACCGGCTGTCCCTGCGGGTTGCCCGGTCCGATGAAGCAACCGACCTCGCACTCGTAATCCAGCGCCCGGGTCGGCCCGAAGCGGGGGGCGTCGGACTGGTCGTCCTTGAGCTGTCCCAGCGGGCGCCGGACCGGCGTTTCGCTCGGAACCAGCGAGGAGCTCCGGCCATGATACCCGATCGGGACCCATTTGTAGTTAGGCAGGAGCGGGTTCTCGGGCCGGAACATGGCGCCGACATTGGTGGCGTGATGGATCGAGGCGTAGAAGTCGCTGTAATCGCCCACCCTGGCCGGCAGCTCCATCGTGACATCGGGCGCCGGGCGCAGCGCCACCGCCGCGGAATGGTCGGACGTGACGCCGAGCAGCGCGGAGAGCCGGCCGCGCAGGCGGGTCCAGGCCTCCGGCCCGAGCGCCATCAGGTCGTTGAGTGCATCGGCCCGGCACCCCTGTTCGATCAGGCTGCCCAGCCCGGCCAGCATACCCCGCTCCGCCGCTTCGGTCAGGTCCAGGATGGCGTCGCCGATCGCGACCCCGACGCGCGGCTCGGCGTCGGCCAGGCGAAACACGCCGAAGGGGAGATTCTGGATCGGGAAATCGTGACCCGGCAGGTTGGCGGAGTCGACGAATGACCGCAGACCGGGGTCGTGGGTGGCGTCAGGTTGAGTCATGAGACGGGAATGCTCGCCAGTTCATCCAGGGGCTCGCGGAACGAGCAGGAACCGAACGCCAGCGACCCTTCGCTCCTGAGTACCGAGAGCACCGGAGTGGCGATCGGGTGTTCCCGCCAGCGGATTTCGGGTCCCGCCAGCCGGAACGCGGCGGGGTCGTCCTCCAACAGGATCGCCCGGGCAGTGTCCTCGCCCGCGCCCAGGCGAAACGCCGCGGCAGCCAGCATGACGTTGAGGTAGCCGAACATCACCCCCTCGGGGGCGCCGTCCTGGTAGGTGAGGCGGTAGCTCCCGCGCACGGGATGGTGCAGGCCGGCGGTGCACTTGAGCGCCACGCCGCTCTCGACGACGGCCTTGATCCATCGCAACAACAGGTCAAAATCGGGAAAGGCCTCGGGAACCACACCGCCGGTCCTCAGCTTGGCGCCGATCAGCGTGCTCCGCATGACTGGCAGATAGCCCTCGGGCGCTTCGCTTAGCGGAACTTCACCGAACCGCTGAAAGCCGAAGGGGCCCAGCTCGGCGAGCTGCCGGAAGGAAGCCACCGGCCCGGTCCGGAATTCGAAGCAATCCACCTCGGCGCCGAGTCCGGCGGCGTTGAATTCGGTTACCGTGGAGAGATCACCCCGCACGTCGTCACCCGCGATCGAACTCAGGCACCAGGCCGGATTGGCCCTCGCGAGCAGCGGCCGCGCCGTGTCGGCGAATTCCGCCAGCCGCGCGACCGGGACCACAAAACGGCCCAGGGCCCACGCGTCGGCGGAGGCACGATAGGCCGCATAGTTGGCGACCGCCTCGCGCATGCGCAGGCCGGCCGGGGGAAACAGCCCGGCGTAATCGATGGCGTGGTCCAGCAGGACACGGATGGCACTCATCGATGAGCCTCGCGGAGACGGCGGAAGGAGCCCGGGCCGGCCTCAGTCCAGGTCGGGCGGCATGATGGGATAGGCATCCTTGAGCGCCCGGATCCGAACGACCATGTCGTCGCGCCACTCGCGCTGCACCGAGCGGGGAACCCGGCGCCAGGTACCGTCAACCGAGCGCGCGATGTGGTCGACCAGCTGCGGCGTCACCTTGAGATCGTGGTCCAGCTCGGAGCAGAGTTGCTCGAAGGCGTCGCCGTGCTTCTGGAAGAATTCGCGGATCCCCCCATCCGTGGTGGTGTTCCAGACGGCGAACGGTCCCATCAGCGCCCAGCGCAGGCCGAGTCCCTCGCGCACGACGGTGTCGACCGCTTCGGGCGAGGCCAGGCCCCGCTGCACCAGCTGGATCGCTTCCCGCAGGACCGCGGCCTGGAGCCGGCCCAGCAGCAGGCCGGGGACATAGCTCGACAAGAGCACCGGGATCTGACCCACCCGCTCGAGGAAGCGCACCGCGCGGCGGAGCATCAACTGTTCGGTGCGTTTGCCGCCGACCACTTCCACCAACGAAATGACGTGGGGTGGATTGACCGGGTTGGCAATGACGCAGCGGCTGGCGCCGGACAATCCCTCCGCGATGGTGGTCATGTCGGGCGTGGCGCTGCTGCTGGCGATCACGGATTTGGGCGGCGCGAGCTTGTCGAGCTGCCGGAACACCGTCCGCTTTCCCTCGACTTCGGCGGGCCCGTTCTCCTGAACCCAGACGGCGCCATTCACCGCCTCTTCCAGGGTCTCGCAGCGGACCACCTGGGACCGTTCCTCCCGGGCCACCCGCTTCCGCAGGCCCAACTCCCGGCGGGCCCGCTTGAGATCGGCTTTCATCCATTCCCAGGCCTCTTCCACCTGGGCCGGGTCGGGGTCCCAGACCCGGGTCTCATAGCCGGCCCGGGCGAAGACCCGCATCCAGGACCGGCCAATGACGTTGGTGCCAATCACCGCCACTGCCCTGGGAACGGTCAGCTCGGTCATCTCGCCTCCGCTTCAGAGCGGTCGGTTGAAGCCCTGAAGCTTGCCCTGCCCGGGCCCTTCCCGCCAGTTAGCCTTGCGCCGTTCGCCGTTAGCCGTGAGCCGTATTCAGCACCCTCAGTACCCAGGACCGAGTACCGGTACCAGTACCCAGTAACGCAGTTTCTTGGTCCTTAGTCCTAAGTCCTTGCGCTTCATGGTGTAAGTCCCGGTTCATACGACCCGATGAACTGCATGATCCGGGAAGCCTCCACCACGTCTTTCGCCGGGAAGCGGATCGAGTGGGACCCGGTCCGGGTAAACAGGGGGAGATACGACAGAACCAGGGCCGGCATGTAGCTCTTGAAGGTGAGGTCGATGGTCACGGCCCCCGCCCGGGCAACCGGCTTGATCTGGGCCCGGCGCTCCAGCCCCTGCCCTGCCTTGAGCTTGATGAGCGCCTCGGCGGACTGCGGGGTCGCGGTGGCGGCGGAATGGAAGCTGATCGAGTGCTTCACGATGGCGACCTCGGCATCGGGCGCCACCGCTTTGAGGTCGGCGATGGCGGACTCGTCGCCCGAGATCAGCACCACCGGCACTCCGAAATGCCCCGCGATCATCGCGTTCCACCCTCCCTCGGACACTTCCTTCCCGTTGGCCCGGAAGCCGGCATAGTTGGCGCTGGAGAAGGTGTGGGCCCGGACCCCCGTCGGGTTGGCGGTGCTGCTGTGATACCCGATGAAGATCGCCGCCGAGAAGGTGGAATCGATTCCCTCCATCATGCCTAACGGGCGGGGCCAGGCCCGGATGATGGTCACATCGCTGGGGAATCGCTCGATCAGCAGGGTCTGCCCGTTGCCGTGCGAGTCACTGACGACGATTTCGGTGGCGCCTGCCTGCTTCGCCGCCGTGACCGCGGCCAGGGCCTCGGTGGTCATGAACTCGCGGAACCGCTGATACTCGAAGCCGCCGGGGCCGAGCTGCTCCGCCGTCACCACGCCGGCGATGCCTTCCATATCGACCGAGATGTAGACCTTGAAGGGGCGCTGAGCCGCCAACGCACTCGTGAAGAAAACGGAAGCGGCGAAAAGCAGAAGAGATCGCATAGGGACCGTTAGCGTTAGCGGTTAGCGGTTAGGAGATGCGGTTGG
>DASTEX010000704.1:0-4780 GCA_035709185.1 Gemmatimonadales bacterium | reverse complement strand
GGTGATCTCCGGGTGCAGCTCACCCGGCAGATCACCACCGCAGTGGGCGACGCCACGACCGCCGCCATCGCAGTCGAGAAGTATCTGGCCGGTCGGCGGAGCGCCGCGCCCGTCGGTGTCTGACGTCGAAATTGTCGCGATCCCGAACGGGCAGTTCGCCCAGAACTGCTACCTGCTGATCGCGCCCGGGGGCGATGCCGTCCTGGTCGACCCCGGCGAGGACTGGGAGACATTCCTCGCGCAGATCGGCGAACGCCGGGCCCGGCTCTCGGCCATCTGGCTCACCCACGCGCACATCGATCACATCCTGGGCGTGGCTGAAGTGCACCAGGCCACCGGGGCTCCGGTCTGGCTCCATCCGGCCGACCTGCCGCTCTACCGCAATCTTCCGCAGCAGGGCCTCTGGTTCGGGTTTCCGGCCGGCCCGCCACCGGAACCGCAGCACCAACTGGCGCACGGACAACTGCTGAAGGTCGGCGAAACCTCCTTCGAAGTGCGTCACACGCCGGGCCACTCCCCGGGCCACGTCTGCTTCGTGGGAAGCGAAGCCGTGCTCTCGGGTGACGCGCTCTTCGCCGGCTCCATCGGCCGCACCGACCTTCCCGGCGGCGACTTCGACACGCTGATCCGGAGCATCCGCACCCAGCTGCTCACTCTGCCGGATGCCACCCGGGTCCTCTCGGGCCACGGGCCCGAGACGAGCATCGGGGTCGAGCGGCGCTCCAACCCATTTCTGACCTGACCGCTCGCTTTTCCCCGAACCGCGCGGTATCGTAGTTCCCCACCGCTCGGTTGGCGACGAGCGGTTCTCCCCACTTACGAAGCAGTCCGGGAGGGCGGCCTAACAACCGCTCATTCGGCTACGACACCTGAGGAGGTCGCATGCAACTCGCATGGAGCCTGGCGGGCGTCCTGCTATTCAGCATCCCCGCGGTGACGCAGGCCCAACGAACCATCACCGGTACCGTACGGGATTCCGTAAGCGGCGCCCCCCTGGTTTCGGCGCGGGTATCGGTGCAGGGGACGGCGTTGCTGTCCAGCACCAACGAAACTGGCCAGTTCACCCTGCGCGATGCCCCTGCCGGGGACGTGACGGTGCTGGTCCGGGCCATCGGATACCGGCGGCGCGAGATCCCGCTGGGGGCGACGGTCAACACCCTGTCGGTGGCGCTGGAACGGGACGTGTTCCGGATGGAGGAGATCGTCATCACCGGCCAGGCGACCGGCATCGAGCGGCGCAATCTGCCTAACGCCGTGGCCGTGGTGGGAGCCGAGGAGTTGGCAACCCACCCGACGGCCAGCCTGGAGCAGCAGCTTCAGGGCAAGGTGGCGGGCGCAGATATCCAGTCCAACTCCGGTGCCCCCGGCGGGGGCCTCCAGGTTCGCCTGCGCGGGGTCACTTCGGTGAACGCGACGGCCGAGCCCCTCTACGTGGTGGACGGTGTGGTCATGAGCGACATCGCCATCGCGAGCAACCAGAACGCCATCACGGGGGCGGCCGGGGGGTCGAGTCCCTCGCTGAACCAGGACAACCAGGTCAACCGGATCGCCGACCTCAATCCCGCCGAAATCGAGTCCATCGAGATCCTGAAGGGCGCGTCGGCGGCGGCCATCTATGGCGGCCGCGCCTCCAACGGCGTGGTCATCATCCGAACCAAACGGGGCCGGCTGGGGGACCCGCGGTTCACCCTGTCCCAGCGCTTCGGTTTCTCCAGCCTCTTCCGGAAGTACGGCAGTCGCCGGTTTGCCGACGCGGCGGAAGTCGACGCGCAGTATCCCGACCGGCCCGGAATCGGCGCCACCTACTGCGGAACCGGAGCCTGCCCCTACTTCGATCACGAAGAGGAATTGGGAGGAAGCAACGGCCTGTCGTTTCAGACTATCGGCAGCATCAGCGGCGGCACCGAGGCCACCCGCTACTACGCCTCCGGCACGGTGGAGAATACGCCGGGAGTCATTCCCCGCACCGGATTCCAGCGGCAGTCCGCCCGGCTCAACCTGGATCAGCGGTTCAGTGACAAGGTGAACGTCTCGGCCAACATGAACGTGATCCACACGCTGGCGCAGCGCGGCATTACCAATAACGACAACTCCGGCGTCAGCTACTACTACGTCCTCACGGGCACGCCGAGCTTTGTCGACCTGCGCCGGCAGCCCGACGGCCTCTTCCCGGTGAACCCGTTCTATTCGTCCAACCCGCTGGAGACCAATGAGCGGGTCGAGAACCGCGAGTCGGTCTGGCGGGCGCTCGGGTCGGCTCGGATCCAGTTCGATCCGGTCCGCACCGAGCGCAGCAACCTCCAGGTAACGGTGCTGGGCGGGCTCGACTACTTCGTGCAGAAGAACAACATCTTTTCGCCACCCGACGTGCAGTTCGAGGACGATGACGGGCAGCCCGGGACCTCGCTCCTGGGGAACTCGGACAACATCAACGCCAACATCGACGGCAACATCGTCTATGGCTATACCGGGGAGAGCCTCTCCGCCCGCACCTCCTTCGGGGTGCAGTATACCCGCCGCGAAGTGGACATCAACCGAACGGAAGCGCGGGACCTGATCGCGGGGCAGCCTAACGTGAGTGCCGGCACGTCGGTCCGGGTCCGGGAAACCCGCAACCTGATCCGTAACCTGGGGTTCTTCGTTCAGGAAGAAGTGCTGCTGCTCGATGACCGCCTGCAACTCACGGCCGGAGTCCGGGCTGACCAGTCCAGCCTGAGCGCCGACGCGAGCAAGCTGTTCTACTATCCCAAGGCGGCCGTCTCGTACCGCATCGAGCGCACCGGCCTGGGCTGGCTGGATGAGCTCAAGCTCCGGGCGGCGTTCGGGCAGACGGGGAATGAGCCGCTGTATGGCCAGAAGTTCACCCCGCTCAACTCCACATTGAACCTGGGCGGCATCGCCGGTACCATCGTGGGCGGGACGGTCGGCAGTCCCGACCTGCACGCCGAGCGGGAGCAGGAGATCGAAGTCGGATTCGACGGGGTGTTCTTCGACAGCCGGCTCTCGGTCGAAGCCAGCTTCTTCCAGAAGAACGTGAGCGACCTGCTGTTGACCCGGAACCTGGCGCCGTCGCTCGGCTTCGCCCAGGAGATCTTCAATGCCGGCAAGCTGCGGACCCGCGGGGTGGAGGTGGGGGCCACGATCATCCCGGTGCAGAGCTCCACTGCCACGTGGCTCTTCCGGACCACTTTCTCGAAGAACGACAGCAAGATCACGGAGCTGCCGGTGCCGCCCTTCCAGACCGGCGGCTTCGGAGTAAGCCTGGGCGTGTTCCAGATCGAGGAGGGAAAATCGGCGACCCAGATCGTCGGCCTGGGCGGCGGAAGTGAGCGCGTCGTGGGTGACGCCAATCCCGATTTCCGGATGGCGTTCACCAATTCGCTGACCTGGAAGGGATGGAACTTCCACGCCCTGCTCGACTGGCAGCAGGGCGGCAGCGTCGTCAACCTGACCCGGCTGCTCTACGACGCCAACGGGAACTCGCCGGACGTGGAGGCGGCCGGCGAACGGATCAGCACCTGGGCCGGCGGCGAGACTTCGGTCTACGTCGAGCGGGCCACCTTCGCCAAGCTGCGGGAGGTCGCCATCACCTATGAGGTCCCCACCCGGGTGGTACAGTCCCTCTGGGGCCAGGTGCGGACGGCGACCGTGGCAGTCAGCGCCCGGAACCTGGTGTGGTTTGCCACCCCCTACAGCGGGTACGATCCCGAGGTGAGCAACTTCGGCAACCAGCCCATCGCCCGGAACATCGAGGTGACGCCGTACCCGGCCAGCCGGAGCTTCTACTTCACCATCAACCTGGGCTTCTGAGGAGGCGCGACCATGACTGCCAGAAAGTGGTCCCTCGGTGCTGCCGCCCTCGGTCTCCTGCTGCTCGGCGGCTGTGACGAAATCGATGTGGGCGATCTCAACAACCCCGGGCTCGACGAGCTGGAGGAGAGCCCGACCCGGGTCGGCGTCAACACGGCCGCGACCGGCCTGCTGATCGGCCTGCGGACCGGCATCGCCGAGCCCAACGGCTGGATTCCGCTGTTAGGCGCGATGGGACGGGAAGGCTTCAATCTCAACACCATCTCCGACCCGCGTTACGTCCAGGAGATGTTTCTGGGGCCGCTGGATCCCGGCTCGGGCGCATTCGGCGCCAACTTCTGGACCGCGCGGTACGCCAACATCCGCAATACCGTGCTGGTCCTGAATGCGGCGGAGAACGTGGCCGACATGACCGACGAGGAGAAGGAAGCGCTCCGCGGCTACGCCAAGACCATCCAGGCCCTCGAGCTGCTCCGGGTCATCGTCACCCGCGACGCCAACGGGGCGGTGATCGACGTCGACCGCCCGCCCACCGGCGAGCCCGGGCCGATTGCCACCCGGGCCGAGGTCTACGACCGGATCGAACAGCTGCTGGACGAAGGGTATACCCACCTGCAGGCGGGAGGCGCCGCCTTCTCCTTCCGGCTGGGGACCGGCTTTGCCGGCTTCGACACGCCGGCGACGTTCGCCCAGGTCAATCGGGCGCTCCGCGCCCGGGTGGCAGTGTACCTGGACGACTTCGGCACGGCGCTCACGGCGCTGGGCCAGTCGTTCGTCAGTACCGCCCAACCACTCTCGCTCGGGGTCTATCACGTCTATGGCACGGCCTCGGGCGATCTCACCAACAACATTCTGACCGGGACGCCCCAGATCCGGGCCAACCCGCTTCTGATTGCCGGTGCCCAGACCCGTCTGAACGGCCAGCCCGATCTGCGGGCCACGACCAAGCTCACCACCGGTGACGCGGCCA
>DASTEX010000703.1:0-3861 GCA_035709185.1 Gemmatimonadales bacterium | reverse complement strand
CGGAATCCGGAGCCGGGTCTGAAAGCCCACCAGGTTCCACATCTGGCCGGCCTGGTCTTCCCGCCGCAGCTGGACCACCGCCCACGGCTCCCGGCCGGTGCGCGGGTCGGGCAGCCCCACCGGCTTCATGGGACCGAAGCGCAGGGTTTCCCGGCCCCGCCGGGCCATTTCCTCGACCGGAAGACAGCCCTCGAAGTACGGGACCTGGTCGAAGTCGTGGCCCTGGTACTGGTCCCCCGCCAGCAACGCATCGATGAACGCCTCGTAGCCGTCGCGGTCGAGCGGCGAATTCAGATAATCGTCGCCCCCGCCTTTGCCGTACCGGCTGAGGGCATACACCGTGTCGCGCACGAGAGACTCGCTCGCCACGATGGGCGCGATCGCGTCATAGAACGAAAGCGAAGTGGTGCCGAGCCGGGAGGCGATGGCCTGGGCCAGCGCCTCGGAGGTCAGCGGGCCGGTGGCGATGATGCCGGGTTCGGGCAGCCCGGATACCTCTTCCCGCACCACCGCGATGTTCGGGTGGGACGAGAGCCGTTCGTGGGCGGCGCGGGAAAAGACCTCGCGGTCCACGGCCAGGGCGGCGCCACCGGGCACCCGGGCCTCATCGGCGCATTGCAGCAGCAGGCTTCCCAGCTCGCGCAGCTCGGCCTTGAGCAGGCCGTGGGCATTGCTCAGCTCGACCGATTTGAAGGAATTGCTGCACACCAGCTCGGCCAGCCGGTCGGTCTGGTGCGCCGCGGTGCGGCGGACCGGGCGCATCTCGTGCAGCGTGACCCGGAACCCCCGGTGGGCGAGAGCCCAGGCCGCTTCACTGCCGGCCAGGCCACCGCCCACCACCGTCGCGCGTTTCGAGTCGCCGGGCATCATCCCGTTCTCAGGGCCAGCCGCCGTGCTTGCGGGCCAGGGTCACGATGGTCTCGGCCACCAGCTCCGGGCTCCGTCCATCGGTATCGATCGAATGGCCGGCGCGGCGATAGAACGCCTCACGCGCCTCCAGCAACTCCGTCAGCCGCTGCCGGGGATCGGCTCCGGCCAGCAGGGGACGGCCGGCGCTGTCGCCGATCCGCTCCGCGGCGATCCCCGGCGTCACCCGGAGATAAACCAGCACGGCCTGCCCGGTGGCCGACTCAAGATTGCCCGGCTGAGCCGCCCAGCCGCCTCCCGGCGAGACGATGCCGGGAGGGCCATCGAGCACCCGGCGCATGGCGTCACGTTCGAGATTACGGAAAGCGGCTTCACCGGCCGCAAAGATGCGTTCGATACTGCGCCCCTGCTCCCGGATGATGAGCTGGTCGAGGTCCACGAAAGGAGCACCCAGCCGCGATGCCGCCAGGCTGCCCGCGGCGGTCTTGCCGCACCCCGGGAGCCCGATCAGCACCATGTGGAGCGGCATTCAGTCTCCCGGAGGAGGGTCCCGCAATTCGCGCCAGCGGTGTCCCAGCGCCGCGACGTACCCATCGAAGTTCCGCCGCATCTCCCCCAGTGAATCGCCGCCGAACTTCTCCAGCATGGCGTCGGCCAGCACGATCGCCACCAGGGCTTCGGCGATCACTCCCATGGCGGGAACGGCGGTGACATCCGAACGCTCGCTTTGGGCCTGGGCCTCGCCGCCGGAGGTGAGCTCGACGGTCTTGAGCGGCGACATGAGGGTCGAGATCGGCTTCATCGCAATCCGGACCACGACCGGCTCGCCGGTGGTCATCCCGCCCTCGAGACCGCCGGCGTTGTTGGTGAGCCGGCAGAAACCGCCTCGCGGATCCATGCCCCCGGGATGGTCGGCCCCGATCGGATCGTGTACTTCCGATCCGGGACGCCTGGCGGCCTCGAAGCCCAGCCCGATCTCGACGCCTTTCACCGCCGGAATCGACATCAGCATGCCGGCCAGCCGGCCATCCAGCTTGCGATCCCAGTGGGTGTGACTGCCCAGGCCCAGCACCACGCCCCGGGCGATGACTTCCACCTCGCCGCCCAGGGTGTCGCCCGCGGCTTTGGCTGCGTCGATCCGCTGGATCGCCACGCCCTCCGTCAGGGGATCGAGCATGCGCACCGGTGAGCCGTCAGCGGTTTCGTTGAGGGGCATCGGAAGCGGGCCGGCCGGACAGGAACGCACCCCGCCCAACAGCGTGACGTGACTGCCGATTTCGACGCCGAACTGTTGGAGCAGCAGCCGAGCCAGAGCCCCGGCAGCCACCCGGGACGCGGTCTCGCGGGCGCTGGCCCGCTCGAGGATGTCCCGCGCGTCGAGCCGGTCGTATTTGAGCACGCCCACCAGGTCGGCGTGGCCGGGCCGCGGGCGGGTGACCCGCCGGCGCCGAACCTCGCCGCTTCCCTCGGCCGCCATCACGTCTTCCCAGTTGGCCCAGTCCCGATTCTCGATCCGGATGGCCACGGGCGACCCCAGCGTCTCACCGGCCCGGATGCCGGAGAGCCATTCGACCCTGTCGGCCTCGATCTTCATCCGGGCCCCTCGACCGTAGCCCTGCATCCGGCGGGCGAGTTGCCGGTCCACCGCCTCGGCGGTCACCGGCAGACCGGCTGGAAGCCCCTCGACGATGGTGACGAGGGCCTTGCCGTGGGACTCACCGGCCGTAAGGAAGCGAAATCTCATGCGTGTAATCTGAAGCGACCGCGGTTGGTTGGATAGCGGTTCGGGTGGATGCAGAGCGCCGGGTGCCGCGTGCCGAGTGCCGTGCCGGGTGTCGCGTGCCGAGTGGAGTTACCGACGCCGAACGATGAACCCTGAACCGAACCCGGCACCCGGCACCCGGCACCCGGCACCCGGCACACCTGCAGTCAGGTCACAAAGAAAGAACCCGGCCTTTCGACCGGGTTCTTTCTTTTGCGGTGAGGACGCTGAGGGATCAGTTGCCCGCGGCGGCATCGTCCACGATCCGCGGTGTTACCAGGATCAGGAGATCCTTCCGGTTCTCCGAGTTGCTGCTGAAGCTGAACAGGCGGCCCACCAGCGGAAGGCTGGAGAGAAGCGGCACGCCGGTGCGGTTCCGGACGACGGTGGTGACGGTGAGGCCGCCGATGACCGCAGTTTCACCGTCGTTGACCAGCAGCTGGTTCTCGGTGGACTGCTTGTCGATCGAGAAGCCCAGGTCGGCCGTGGCCAGCGTCTTCACGCTGGACCGCTCGGTCCGCAGGCTCATCATTACCTGGCGGTTGTTGGTGATATGCGGCGTGACGGTCAACCGGATACCGGTCTCCTTGAACTGCACCGTGGCGCGGGGCGCCTGACCCTGGCCAACGGAGCTCGCGTCGATCACCCGGACCGGCACTTCCTCACCCACGAGGATGTCGGCCTTCTTGTTGTCCAGCGTGGTGATCACCGGCTCGGCCTGCACGTCCGACAGCTCCACCCGCTCCAGCGCCGTCAGGAAGGCCGTGAGGCTGTAGCCGCCCAGCGCGGTGGAGAACACCAGGTCGAGCGCGCTGTTGGGAATATCGGCGGTGGCGTTGGCGATGGCCGAGACGCTGTTGCCGCCCAGGTCGACGATGGTCACGTCCTCCTCGAAGGTCCCGCCGTCATCGCTGGTGGGATCGTTCCGCTGCACCAGGCGGTTGAAGAACTGGTTGCTGGAACCCAGGTCATACCGGAGTCCCATGGCCTCGAGGTCGGTCCGGTCCACGAAGATGATCTTGGCCTGGATCGACACCTGCTGGGTCCGGATGTCGAGACCGCGGGCGAATTCCACCACGCCCGACAGGCGCGACCGGGTATCGGAGATGATCAGCGAGTTGGACGCGGTGTCGGCGGTGACCGAGCCGCGGTTCTTGGTCAGGATGCCCTCGATCGACTTGGCCAGCTCGGCGGCGCGGGCATAGTTGACCCGGACCACTTCGGTACCGAGC
>DASTEX010000702.1:0-4677 GCA_035709185.1 Gemmatimonadales bacterium | reverse complement strand
CTGTAAGGGTCGGAAGGTCGGAAGAGTCGAAAGCGCCCGGGTGATGAGCCCGGGCGCTTTTCGCATTCACACTTTGCCTCTTGCCGGTCAGCCGACTGCCCGGACCCAGGGGGGCACGTGTGCGATCCGCTGGCGGCGCATCGTCCGACCTGCATGCGCTACCTCGCCCTCTGTTGCGACTACGACGGAACCATCGCCCATCACGGCGTGGTCGACCCCCAGACCATAGCGTCTCTGGAGCGGGTTGCCGCTTCGGGCCGCAAACTGATCCTCGTTACTGGCCGGGTCCTGCCCGAGCTCCAGCAGATCTTTCCCCCGCTCGAAATGTTCGATTGTGTCGTGGCCGAGAACGGGGCGTTGCTCTACTGGCCCCGGTCGCGCAAGGAAGAAACCCTGGGCCAGCCGCCCGACGAATCCTTCCTTACCGCCCTGCACGCGGCGGGTGTTTCCCCGCTGGGCCGGGGCAAGGTCATCGTGGCGACCTGGGAGCCCCACCAGACGGTTGTACTCGAGACGATCCGGAATCACGGCCTGGAGCATCAGGTCATCTTCAACAAGGGTGCTGTCATGGTCCTGCCGGCCGGCATCAACAAGGCCGCGGGACTCGAGCGGGCCCTCCAGGGGTTGGGGCTCTCGCCCCACAACGCCGTGGGAGTGGGTGACGCGGAAAACGATCACGCCTTCCTGAGCTTGTGCGAGTGTGCCGTGGCGGTGTCCAACGCACTCCCGACCCTCAAGGAGCAGGCCGACGTCGTGACCGCCGGTGACCATGGCGCGGGGGTGCAGGAGCTCATCACCGAGCTGCTCGACGACGATCTGAGCCGGTATAACGGCCGGCTGGAGCGGCACCATCTCCTGCTGGGCACCGCTGCCGACGGCAGCGAGGTGCGGGTGGCGCCGTACGGCATCAATCTTCTGCTGGTGGGAACGTCGGGCAGCGGCAAGTCCACCCTCGCTACCGGCTTCTTCGAGCAGCTGATCGAGCAGGAGTACACCTTCTGCGTGATCGACCCGGAGGGCGACTACCACGGTCTGGCCGGCGGGGTGACGCTGGGGACTCCGGAACGGGCGCCGAGCCTGGACGAGGTGCTGCAGCTGCTGCGCCAATCGGAGCAGTCCTGCGTGGCTGACCTGGTAGCGCTTCCCCTGGACCGCCGGCCCGAGTTCGGGATCGGCCTGATTGGTCGGCTGCTGGAGCTCAGGGCCGCCACCGGCCGGCCCCACTGGATCATTCTGGACGAGGCCCACCACCTCCTGCCGGCGGCCCGGAGTCCGGGCGCCATCGCCCCACCCGCCGCACTGCGCAATGCATTCCTGATCACGGTGCATCCCGACCTGGTCGGGGCCGAGACCCTGTCGCAGGTGGCGGGGATCATCGCGGTGGGGGCCACTCCCGATGCCATGATCGGTGAGTTCTGCTCCGCGTTAGGCATCGCGCCCCCGGCATCTTCTCCGGCCGGCGGAGCCCTGGAGCCGGGAGAAGCGCTGGTCTGGTTCCGCGACGCCAATCGCGCCCCGGTGCGGATTCGCACGACACCCAGCCGGCAGGAGCGCCGACGCCACGCCCGCAAGTATGCGGAGGGTGAGCTGCCGGAGGATCGTAGTTTCTACTTCCGGGGTCCGAACGGGAAACTCAATCTGCGGGTCCAGAATCTGATCCTGTTCCTCCAGATCGGGGATGGAGTGGACGACGAGACCTGGAGCTATCATCTGCGGAAGGGTGATTACTCGGCCTGGATCGATGGTGCGATCAAGGATGCGGACCTGGCCGAGCGGGTCCGCGAAATCGAAGCTGGCACCCCGTCACCGGGAGAAAGCCGGCGGCTGATTCGGGAAGCGATCGAGGAGCGCTATACCGTTCCCGCGGGCGAGGAGGCGGAGGAGGGCCAGGGCTAGGCACGGCTCAGAGCCGTGCGAGCGGACCGGCGAGGACCACTGCCAGCAGGGCGCCGACCACTGCCATCGACAGGCCCCAGATCAGCAGCTGCCGGAACAGCTTTCCCGCTTCCTGGCTGTCGGGTACCGCAGCCACGCATAACGCGCCCAGAGTCGAAAGCGGCGAGACGTCCACCAGCGACGACCCGACGTTGATGCTCAGCGCCACCGCCAGCGCGTCCCCGCCGCCGAGCTTCTCGATCAGGCCCGGGACCGTCGGCAGAAAGGCGGGCAGCACCACCCCCGATGTGCTGCTCCAGATGGAAATCGTCCCAGTGACGAGTGCAATCACGCCGTTCACCGTGCCGGGCGTCGCCAGGCGGGACAGCAGGGTGGTGAACAGATCCATGCCGCCGGTGACCTCGAGCAGGCCGATCAGGACGCTCACGCCGCTCACCATCAGCAGAATGCGCCAGGGCACCTGGTGCATGGCCTGGATCTCGTCGGCCGCCCGAAGGCCGATCAGCACCGTCGCGCCGGCGAACGCGCTGAGTCCCACATTCAAGCGGAAGATGAGAACGCCGGCGATCCAGCCGAGCAGGATCAGAATGGTGATGACTTGCGCCCGGGTCAGAGCGGGTATCTCGGCAGTGGCGGTCACGTCGGCGGCCGGAGCGCGGGAGCGGCGGCGCACCAGCCAGGTCCACGCGACCAGCGACACCACCACGTGGGCCGCGAAGTTGGCGAACCAGACTTTCGCCTCGTGCCCGCCGATGCCGGCTTCAGCCATCTTGCTGTTGGCGATGATCCCCACGGCGCTGAAGGGCGAAAGATTTCCGGCGTTGGCCCCGTTCGCCACCATCAGGGCCGTCAGGAAGTGCGGCAGACCCGCGCGGGCGCCGATCGCCATCGCGAGCGGCGCGATGAGGGCGACGGTGGAGATGGAGCCGGGCCCCACCGAAGCCACGAGACCCGAGATCAGGAAGAAGAGCAGGGGCAGGATGGCCCCGTTGCCCCGGGCCAGGCGCACCGCCCGGTGAGCCACCTGCTCCAGCGTGCCGTTGGCGCTGGCGCAGGCAAACAACAGCGTGACCCCGGTAAGGGTAAGGAAGAGCGACGTGGGGAACCCGCGAATCACCGCCTCGGGGCCCAGGTCGGTGAGCCAGGTGCCGATGATCCAGGCCAGGCCGATGGCCACCAGGCCGACGTTGAGCCGGGTGGTGATCGAGAGGATGATGGCGGCAATGAGCGCCAGCAGGGAAGCGAGCGCGGGCGTCACGGGGGAAACTTACACCGACCCGGTTCGTCCTTGCGGACCGTCATCCCCGGAATACGTTACGGTTTCTCCTTCCGGAGCCGGGATGGTCGAAGTCACTGTCGCCGTCAACGGCCGGCGCTACCAGCGCCCGGTCGAGCCCAGACTCCTTCTCAGTGATTTCCTTCGCCATGAGCTCGAGCTCACCGGAACCCACGTCGGGTGCGAGCACGGCGTGTGCGGCGCCTGCACCATCCTGCTCGATGGCCAGGCGGTGCGCTCCTGCCTGGTCCTGGCGGTGCAGGCCGACGGCCGGGAGGTCACCACGGTGGAGGGGCTGGCCGACGGGGATCGCCTGCATCCGCTGCAGGAGGCCTTCCATTCGGCCCACGCGCTGCAGTGCGGCTTCTGCACCCCGGGCATGCTCATGACCCTGGTGGCCTTCCTGCGGGAAAACCCGGCGCCCTCCGACGACGCGATCCGCCACGCGCTCTCGGCGCACCTCTGCCGTTGTACTGGATATTCCAACATCGTGAGCGCAGTCCGGCGAGCGGCGTCCGAGGCGCCCGCCGCGTGACGTCCTCGTACCGGCTGATCGGCCAGGGCATCCCCCGCAACGAAGATCCGCGGCTGCTGACCGGACGCGCCCTGTTCGTGGATGATGTGCATCGGCCGGGGATGCTGCACGCGGCACTGCTCCGGAGTGACTTCGCCCACGCCGAGGTGAGGGGGATCGATGCTGCCGTGGCCCGGCAGCGGCCGGGAGTGGTCGCGGTGTTTACGGCCGAGGATCTGGGCGACTTCTGGCAGCCCGGCCCGCTGCTGGTGGGACCGGTCCCGGTGCCGGGCGTAGTGTATCACCAGGCCACTCAGGTCCCACTGGTGAAGGAAAGGGTGCGTCATTGCGGCGAACCGTTGGCCCTCGTTATTGCCGAGAGCCGGTACGTCGCGGAGGATGCGCTTTCCGACATAACAGTTGATCTGAATCCGCTGCCGGCCGTCACCGACCTGGAAGCGGCGCTGGCGCCCGGTGCGCCGCTGATCCACGCTCAGTTGGAGAGCAACCTGGCCGGGCACGCGATCCAGCGCAAAGGCGACTGGGCCGCGGCGAGCCGTGCCGCTGACCGGATCATCCGCCGGCGATTCCATTACGACCGGGGCGTCTCGGGCGCCATCGAGACTCGCGGCGTGGTCGCCGCCTGGGACCAGCGAAACGCCGAGCTCACAGTCTGGGACACTACCCAGGCGCCAATTCCCATACGCAACGGGCTGGCACGCATGCTGGGCCTGCGGCAATCCCAGGTTCGGGTGATCGCCCCGTTCATCGGGGGCGGTTTCGGTCCCAAGATCATGATGTTCTACCCCGAGGAAGTCCTGCTCGCCTGGGCCACCCTGCAGCTGGGCCGTCCCATCAAGTGGATCGAGGACCGGCAGGAGAGCTTCTTCGCCACCACCCAGGAACGACTCCAGATCCACGACGCGGAGCTGGCGATCGACCGGGAGGGACGGATTCTGGGGGTCCGCGACGTCTTTCTGCACGACACCGG
>DASTEX010000701.1:0-5369 GCA_035709185.1 Gemmatimonadales bacterium | reverse complement strand
TGGCTCGACCACGACCGCGCGCCGGTCCGGGTCGGCGGCGTAGTCCAGCCGGACCCGCAGATCCGGGTCGGGGACCCATTCCCCGCCCCGATCGGGCCACTCGACCAGCAGCAGATCCGCTTCCAGCATTTCGCGCCAGTCCAGCTCCGACGCCTCCGACGGATCGCGCAGCCGATAACAGTCGACGTGAAACACCGGGCCCCCGGGGCCTTCGTGCCGGTGCACCAGGTTGAAGGTGGGACTGGTGGCGCCGCGTTCGGCTCCGCGGGCTGCAACGATGGACTGGACCAGCGTAGTCTTGCCGGCTCCCAGAGGGCCTTCGAGCCAGACCACCGCGCCGGTCCGGAGACTCGATCCGAGCCGCCGGCCCAGCGCGATCAGCTCCGTTTCGGAGAGGGCGGTCACGCCCGCATCCGGGATCGTCCGATCCCGGTTCGCCGGACGTCAGGGGCGCCCGCCGCCCGCAGATCATTGATCTGATCGCGGAGCAGTGCGGCCAGCTCGAACTCGAGGTTGGCGGCCGCGTCCCGCATCTGGCGCTCGAGCGCCTGGATGTAGGCGGCCCGCTGGGCCGGGTCGTGCAGATCGGGGGTGCGTACGGTCTCCTTCCGCACCGGCTTCTCCATCCGCGCGTCGGCCACCCGGGTGGTGAGCCGGGTCTGCTCCAGCGATTTCACGATCGACGTCGGGGTGATGCCGTGCTCCCGGTTGAACTCCTGCTGCAGCCGGCGGCGGCGGTCCATCTCGTCCAGCGCGCGCTGCATCGACCCGGTAATCCGGTCGGCGTAGAGCACGGCCCGGCCGTTGAGGTGGCGCGCGGCCCGACCCACCGTCTGGATGAGCGACCGGTCGGAGCGGAGAAAGCCCTCCTGGTCGGCGTCGAGGATCGCGACCAGCGAGACTTCCGGCAGATCGAGACCTTCGCGGAGCAGGTTGATGCCCACCAGGACGTCGAACTCGCCCAGGCGAAGCCCGCGCAGGATCTCGACCCGCTCGATGGCGTCGATATCCGAGTGGAGATACCGCACCCGCACGCCCGCCTGTTGCAGATAGTCCGTCAGATCCTCCGACATCCGCTTGGTCAGCGTGGTCACCAGCACCCGTTCCTGGCGGGTGACCCGCTCCCGGATCTCGTGCAACAGATCGTCCACCTGACCCTTGACCGGGCGCACATCCACCACCGGGTCCACCAGCCCGGTGGGCCGGATGATCTGTTCCACCACCCGTCCTTCCGAGAGCTGCAGCTCCAGTTCGCCGGGCGTGGCCGAAACGCTGACCAGCTGCGGCACCAGGCCCATGAACTCGTCGAACCGGAGCGGGCGGTTGTCGAGCGCGGACGGAAGCCGGAAGCCGTACTCGACCAGGGTTTCTTTCCGGGCCCGGTCGCCGTTGTACATCCCGCCGATCTGCGGGAGGGTCACGTGCGACTCGTCCACGATGACCAGGAAATCGGGCGGGAAGTAATCGATCAGACAGGCGGGCCGCTCGCCGGGACGCCGGCCGGTGAGCGGCCGCGAGTAGTTCTCGATCCCGGGACAGGTCCCGATCTCGAGCAGCATGTCGATGTCGAAGTTGGTGCGGCTTTCCAGCCGCTGAGCCTCGAGCAGCTTGCCCGCCGTCCGCAGCTCCATCAGGCGTTCGGCCAGCTCGGCCCGGATCACCTTGACGGCCCGCTCGATGGTCGGCCGCTCGGTCACGAAGTGCGTGGCGGGATAAATGGCGCAGCGCTCGAGCTGCTGGATCACCTCGCCGGTCAGCGGATGGATCTTGCTGATCCGCTCGACGTCATCGCCCCACAGCTCGATCCGGACCGCCTGCTCTTCGTAGGCCGGGAAGATCTCGATGGTATCGCCCCGCACCCGGAAGGTGCCCAGATCGAAGTTGGCGTCGTTGCGATCGTACTGGATGGCCACCAGGTCGCGGAGAATGGCGTCGCGTCCCCGCTGCTCCCCCACGGCCACCGAGAGCATCAGCTGGCGATAGGTAGCGGGATCACCCAGACCATAGATCGCGCTCACCGTCGCCACGATCACCACGTCGTCCCGCTCCATCAGGCTGGAGGTGGCCCGGAGCCGCAGCCGCTCGATGTCCTCGTTGATCGAGGCGTCCTTCTCGATATAGACGTCGGTGGAGGGAACGTACGCTTCCGGCTGGTAATAGTCGTAGTAGGAGACGAAGTACTCCACCGCGTTCCGGGGGAGGAACTGCTTGAATTCCCCGTAGAGCTGAGCGGCGAGGGTCTTGTTGTGGGACAGGACCAGGGTCGGCTTGCCCACGTGGGCCAGGGTATGGGCCAGGGTCATGGTCTTGCCCGACCCGGTCACGCCCAGCAGCGTATGGTAGCGGTGGCCCTGGAGGATCGCCTCGGTCAGCCGAGCGATGGCGCGCGGCTGGTCGCCGGCGGGCTGGAACGGGGCCTCGACTTCGAACTTCGGCATGCCTAAAGCTATCAGCTATCAGCTGTCAGCTGTCAGAACCTAGCCCCTGGGCTCGGACGCAAGCTCGAGGATTCGATTCCACTGCTCCCGAGTGACGGCCATCACCGACAGCCGCGGCACCCGCACCAGCTGAAAGTCGCTGAAGAACTTGTCGGCCTTGACCGCGGCGAGCGTCACCCGATTCGGCAGCGGCTTGACCGGCTCCAGGTCCACCACCACCAGCTTCGGGTCCTTCGCCCTGGGATCAGGATAGGCTTCGGACAGGATCCTCGCGATCCCGATCACCGCCTTCTCGTCCCCGGTATGGTAGATGAACGCGGTATCGCCCGGCTTCATCGCCTTCAGGTTGTTGAGCGCGTAGGGGTTCTTCACGCCATCCCATACGGCCCGGCCCTGCTTCACCAGGTCGTGCCAGGAGTAGCTGGAGGGTTCGGTCTTGAGGAGCCAGAAACTCATTGACGATTCTCGATTGACCATTGACGATTACGTCCCACCGCCGCTCGCTACGACGCATCGCGTGCCCGCCCACGCAATTGTCAATGGTCAGTCGTCAATCGTCAATGGTCAGGGGTGGGTGAGCTGGACCCGGTGGTGGGACTGAGGTCGCGCCGCTCGATGGTGTGCACCCCTTTCACCTTGCGGATGCTCTTCAGCACCTTGTCGAGGTGCGGCAGGTTGTCGACTTCCACCAGGATGGTCCCGAACGCGGAGCCGTCCTTGGTGTGGAGATCGGCCCGGCGGATGTTGGTTCCGCTGGCGCTGATGGCGCTCATGATGTCGGCGTAGAGGCCCCGGCGGTCTTCGGCATTGAGCACCAGCCGGACCGCGAACGACTCGCCTTCCACTTCCTTCCAGTCGATCTCCACCCGGCGGTCCTGGCCCTCCAGTGTCAGCAGGTTGGGGCAGTCGGCCCGGTGAATCGAGATGCCGCGGCCCTGGGTCACGTAGCCGACCACGGGTTCGCCCGGCACCGGCTGGCAGCACTGGGCGTAACGCACCATCAGCCCGTCCACGCCCTGGATCTTGATCCCCCGGCCCAGGCGCCAGCGGTCCACCAGTCGCCCGAACACGTTAGGCTTGGGCGCCTCCAGCTCCGTGTCGGGCAGATCGGGAAACAGCGCCCGCATCACCTGCGCGATCCCGACGTCGCCCCGGCCGATGGCGTTCTCCAGCGCCTCGGCGCTGGTGAGGTTCACCGCGGGAGCGGCCCGCTCCAGCGCCTCCTGGTCCGGCATCGCCAGCCGGCGCCGCCGGACCTCCCGGGCCAGGATGTCCCGCCCCAGCTGCTGGGAGACCTTCTCCTCCTCGTGCCGGATCCACTGCTTGATCTTGTGCCGGGCCCGGCCGGTCGCCACGTGCGACAGCCAGTCGCGGCTCGGTCGCGGGTGGGGCCCGGTCAGGATCTCCACCGTATCGCCGTTCTTGAGCTCCCGGTGGAGCGGCGCGATCCGGCCATTGATCTTGGCACCCTGGCAGCGGAGCCCGACGTCGGTATGGATATGGAAGGCGAAATCGATGGCGGTGGCGCCCTTGGGCATCCGCTTGACGTCACCCGCCGGGGTGAACACGAAGATCTCGTCCTGGTAGAGGTCGACCTTGAGAAACTCGAGAAACTCCTCGGGGCTGGCGGTGTCCTGCTGCAGCTCCAGCAGCTGGCGGAACCAGCCGAAATGCCGGTCCAGCTCGTCGGGGTGCTGCCGGTCGGTCTTGTAGAGCCAGTGGGCCGCGATACCGTACTCCGCCGTCCGGTGCATCTCCTGGGTCCGGATCTGCACCTCGAAGAGATGCCCCCCCGGGCCGAAGATCGTGGTGTGGAGTGACTGGTAGCCGTTGGACTTGGGACTGGCGATGTAATCCTTGAACCGTTCCTGCAGCGGAGTCCAGCGGTGGTGCAGCACACCCAGCACGTGGTAGCACTCGGGGTCCGAGGGCACGATCACCCGCACCGCCATCATGTCGTAGATCTGCTCCAGCGGCGTCCCCCGCCGCCGCATCTTCTGGTAGATCGACCAGAGATGCTTGGGCCGCCCGGTGACCTCGAACTGTTTCACTCCGGCGCGACGCAGCTCCGACTCGAGCGGGATCCGCAGCGTCTGGATCATCTGCTCCCGCTCCGCCCGGCGGGCCGCGAGCTGAGCGGCCAGCGCCCGGTAATCCTCGGGCTCGAGGAACTTGAACGCCAGGTCCTCGAGCTCCGCCTTGATCCCGGCCATGCCGAAGCGGTGGGCCAGCGGGGCGTAGATCTCCCGGGTCTCGAGCGCGATCCGGCGCCGCCGCTCGGCCGGCAGATGCTCCAGCGTCCGCATGTTATGCAGCCGGTCGGCCAGCTTGATGATGATGACCCGGGCGTCCTTGGCGATCGAGAGCAGCAGCTTCCGGTAGTTCTCGACCTGCGCCTCGGTGGTGGACCGGAAGGTCAGGCTCGAGATCTTGGTCAGGCCCTCCACCAGGCCCGCGACTTCGGGACCGAACTCCTCCCCCACCTCGTCCAGCCGGACATCGGTGTCCTCGGCGACGTCGTGCGGCAGGGCGGCGGCAATGGAGGTGGAATCGACCAGCTGGCTCAGGAGGATGGTGGCCACTTCGATCGAGTGGGAGACGAACGCCTCGCCGCTCATCCGCTTCTGCCCCTGGTGCGCCAGGATCGAGAAACGGAGCGCCCGCTCGATCAGATCCCGATCGAGCCGGTCGGCGTGCTTGTCCAGCGCCGTGCGAAAATCGGCCGGAAGCTCGGCGAGGGTCGACTCGGGCGACATATCCTAACGTACGCAGGGAAAAGGGGGGATGGGAGAGGGAGGAACCCGAATGCAGAGTGCAGAGTGCAGAATGCAGAATGCAGAATGCAGAGTGAGTGCAGAGGGTAGACTAGGGAGGGGTCTCCCCCCGGAACTACCCGTATGACTTGCTCGCTTGCCCGCCCGCCCGCCTGCC